>NZ_JASHKU010000200.1:0-211 GCF_030056875.1 Rhodococcus sp. IEGM 1351
GGCGAGGAGCACCCGGACCACCGTGAGGACGAACGAATGAAGACAGCGGAGCGGGCGGACGCCCCCGGGGGGGGGGCGAACCCGGGTACGGAGGTGGCGATGAACCGGTACCCCCGCCGCCCCCCTTCGCCGCAGGCGCGCCGCGCGCGCACCCGGGGCATCAGCGCCCCGGTCGCCCCCCCGACGTCCTCGACCGCTCCCACGGCACACC
>NZ_JASHKU010000201.1:0-211 GCF_030056875.1 Rhodococcus sp. IEGM 1351
GGTTCGGCCGCCCGGCCGGGCCCCCCCAGGCCGGCGCCGCTCCCCCGGCGCGCCCCCCGCGCCCCCCAGAACGCGGCGGCCAGCCGCCCCGCGTTCGAGCCCGCGGTGCTGAAGATGGACGAGCCGTGCGCGGCGCTCGACCCGCAGAGCCGGGAGTCGCTGCAGGCCGACGGGCTAGGCATCTTGACGGCCACCGGCTAGACCAGCGTCG
>NZ_JASHKU010000202.1:0-210 GCF_030056875.1 Rhodococcus sp. IEGM 1351
GAGCAGGACCATCGTGGCGATCTGACGGATGTCCCCGGCGCGGAAAGAGCCTTGGTCCTGACCCGTCGACACCGCGACCGCAACCTGGTCGATGATCGCCCGCTGGCTCGTGCCCAGCCGCTCGAGGCTGTAGGTGGTGAACAGTTCCTGATCCGAACGCAGGATCTTCACGACCAGCGGATGGTCGCGCACCTCGGTGGCCACGTGGAC
>NZ_JASHKU010000203.1:0-210 GCF_030056875.1 Rhodococcus sp. IEGM 1351
ATCATGCCCGGTACCTGATGATCCGTGGGGGCCGTCGATGCTGCAGTGTCGGCGACCAGCCCCGGCGGCGGGGTGCCCTCGGCGGTGATCGAACTGCCTGGGCCGCGTGCCCACGGCCTCAGCTCGACGGGGCCCGCGGGGGAGGCGCGGCAGATGAGCACCCCCGCCCCGGCGGCGCGCAGACGGACCGCGTAGACCGCACCCACGAGG
>NZ_JASHKU010000204.1:0-209 GCF_030056875.1 Rhodococcus sp. IEGM 1351
GGGGGGGGGAGGCGGCCCTGCCGGGGAGGAGCGGCTGCGGGCGGTGCGCCCGGGCCCGACGCGCCACCTCGTCCATGGCGGCGAGCGGGTCGGCCGCGCCGCCGGCGACCGCCCCGGCCTCCGCGGCGTGGCAACCGCCCCCCGGCCGCGTGCCCCCACAACGGGGGGGTTGTGGTTGAGGGGGTTGGTGGCTTTTATTATCGGCGGGG
>NZ_JASHKU010000205.1:0-208 GCF_030056875.1 Rhodococcus sp. IEGM 1351
GATCTCGGCGGCCCGAGCCGCACCATTCACGAGCAGGGTGTCGAGGACGACATGGCGGGGCTCGAACACCGCGTCGGGGGGGGTGTCGGGGTGGGGGGGGGGCTGGGGGTGCGGGGGGGTGCCGGGCGGGCGGTCCGGGAGAGCGGGGTCGGGTTGCACCGTCGGGTCGCGTTGCAGGGCGCGGTGTCGCCGCGTCGGGGACAGGTGT
>NZ_JASHKU010000206.1:0-208 GCF_030056875.1 Rhodococcus sp. IEGM 1351
TGGACATCCTGGGGCTGGCGGCGTGGAAATTGGGGTGCCGGGGGGGGGTGTCGGGGTGTTTTTTGTTTTTGTGGTGTGGTTTGTGTGGGTTTTTTTGTTTTTTTGTTTTTTGTTGTTTTTATGGGTTTTGGTTTTTTGTTGTTTTTTTTCTTTGGTTTATGTGTTTTGGTTATTTATGTTGTTTTTTATAATTTTATCCTTGCTAAAT
>NZ_JASHKU010000207.1:0-208 GCF_030056875.1 Rhodococcus sp. IEGM 1351
CCCGCCCACATGCCCTCGCCGATCTGCGCCCGCCCCCGCAACCCGCAGGCCAGCCCCATCCAGGGGGCCAGCGTCGCGCCGGGGCCCGCCCCCAGCCCGGCCCCCGCCGCGCCGCCCGCCTCGCCCCCCCCGCCGCGGTCATCATCCTCCCCTCCGCCCCCGCGTCGCCCACAACTGTCCGAGACACAGCCACCGCGCAGTCTGGGTG
>NZ_JASHKU010000208.1:0-207 GCF_030056875.1 Rhodococcus sp. IEGM 1351
ACCATGAGCTTGCGGGTGCAGACCGCTACCCGGCGGCCCTGCACGTCGGCGGTGGCACCGTGCCCGGGCACGCTCGTGAACTCGGCCAAGGGCAGTTGTGGGCTCGCGCGTTCGGCGGTGTAGCGGACGATCGCGCCGGCCAGCGGGGGCTCGGATTCGCGTTCGACCGCGGCGACGAGGGCGAGGAGATCGTCCTCGCCGATACCG
>NZ_JASHKU010000209.1:0-207 GCF_030056875.1 Rhodococcus sp. IEGM 1351
GGCGAGGCGGTCCGCCGCCGGCCGCTCGAGCCCGGGCCATACACGTTCGTCGCCGCCGACGCGCTCGTGCTCAAGCTGCGGGAGAACGGTCGGGTGGTCAACGTGCACACCCTGGTCGCGGTCGGGGTGCACGCCGAGGGGTACCGCGAGATCCTGGGCGTGGATGTGACCACGTCCGAGGACGGTCCCGGCTGGCTGGCGTTCTTC
>NZ_JASHKU010000020.1:0-132303 GCF_030056875.1 Rhodococcus sp. IEGM 1351
TGCACCCGACAGGGTGTGGGAGAGTAGGACACCGCCGAACATCCGTTACCGAAAGGGGACCCAATATACTGGGTCCCCTTTCGTGGTTTGTGTGAAAGGAATGACTGTGTCGGAGAGTGACGACGGACGTCGGTCCTTCCGCGGAGGCGGCGCCTCCAACAGCAATCGTGGCGGCGCCTCCAACAGCAATCGTGGCGGCGCCTCCAACAGCAATCGTGGCGGTCCGTCCAGCAGCAATCGTGGCGGTGCGTCCAGCAGCGACCGCGGCGGCGCCGGAGGTTCGGGTCGTGGTGGCTCGACCGGTGGTCCCCGTCGCGATTCGCGCGACAACCGTGGCGGTGCCGGTGGTGATCGTCGCGGTGGCGGACCCCGTCGTGGTGGCGAGGGCGGCTTCGCGCCTCGCGGACGTGACGGTGACCGTCCGCAGCGGCAGCAGGCCCGTCCGGACGAACCGGATCTGCCCGAGAACGTCGAGGCCGGCGAGCTCGATCCCGCTGTGCGCCGCGACCTGCTGAGCCTGGACAAGACGAATGCGAACACGGTGGCGCGTCACCTGGTGATGGCCGGCAAGCTCGTCGACGACGATCCGCGACTTGCGCTCGCGCATGCCCGCGCCGCACGCCAGCGTGCGGGCCGAATCGCCATCGTCCGTGAGGCCGCGGGTATCACCGCGTATCACGCCGGCGAATGGGCGGAGGCGCTGTCGGAACTGCGCGCCGCTCGTCGCATGGCCGGTGGTCCCGGACTGCTCGCGGTGATGGCGGACTGCGAACGCGGACTGGGCCGCCCGGAGCGGGCAATCGAACTCGGGCGGAGCGACGAAGCTGCTGCGCTGTCCGGTGACGAGGCAGCCGAACTGCGCATCGTGGTCGCCGGAGCGCGCATGGACCTCGGTCAGTTCGACCAGGCCGTGGTCACACTGCAGACCCCCGATCTCGACGCCTCGCGAACCGGTCCCGGCGCCGCTCGCCTGTTCTACGCGTACGCGGATGCCTTGGTGGCGGCCGGTCGCATCGAGGACGGACTCAAGTGGTTCCTCAATTCCGCCGCGGCGGATCTCGAGGGTGACACCGACGCGGAGGAGCGTGTGGCCGAGCTGACCGGAGACGATCAGTGACGGCTCTGCGCGACGGCTACGACGCACTGCTGCTCGACCTCGACGGCACCCTGTACCAGGGGCCGCAGGAAATCCCCGGTGCGCGAGAGGCTTTGGCGGCCGGGGAGCAGTCCTGCTATTACGTGACCAACAACGCCAGTCGCAGGCCGGGTGAGGTCGCGGAACACCTCACGGAACTCGGTTTCGACGCTGACGAGTCGACGGTGGTGACGAGTTCACAGACCGCGGCCAGGCTGCTCGCGGAGAACGTCGCCCCCGGTTCGCCGGTGCTCATCGTGGGCACCGAAGCGCTTGCCGACGAAATCCGACACGTCGGACTGCGTCCGGTGCGGTCGTTCGAGGACGCGCCCGCGGCTGTCGTCCAAGGACATTCGCCGGCGACGGACTGGGCGATACTCGCCGAGGCGACCCTCGCGATCCGGGCCGGCGCGGTCTGGGTGGCGGCGAACCTGGACACGACCCTCCCCACCGAACGCGGACTCGTCCTCGGCAACGGATCGATGGTCGCAGCGCTCCGCACGGCGACGTCCCGCGAACCACTGGTGGCGGGTAAACCGGCCGCGCCGCTGATGGAAGACGCGATGCGCCGCAGCAAGTGTGTGCGCCCGCTCGTCGTGGGCGACAGGCTGGACACCGACATCGAAGGCGCCAACAACGTCGGCCTCGATTCGCTGCTGGTGCTCACCGGAGTGAGCACCGCGGTCGACGTGCTGCGCGCCGCCCCGGAGCAACGGCCCACCTACCTGGCGTCCGAACTGGACGCGCTCAACCGGCCCGCCGAGGAATCCCTCATCGGCGAGGACAACCGGTGGTCCGTCGAGTTCGACGGCAGCGATCTGGTGATCGAACCGACAAGCGAATCCGCTGCGCCGGTGGATTCGGCTGCGCTGCTGCGGGCTGTGACCGCCGGCGCCTGGAAGTTCCCCGACTTCTCGCGGATCACGTCGACGACGCCCACGGTGAGTGCGGTCGTCTCCGGCTGGGGTGCCTGAAACCCGGCAGACCCGCGTTGTCCGTCACGCGATTCGCTGTATGCGTATCGGAACGCGATGGACTAGCGTTGTGCCCGATGAGCACGCCAATACCGCGCCCGGGAGCCCATCTACCTGGGCCTCCTCAGAGTGTCGACCCCGAGAAGATTCACACGGAGGTCGACGGATTGTTGTCGCGGCTCGGAGCCGTCGAACCTGATCCTGACGACGAGCACGGCGTCGGGGTCATCCCGCGCAAAGCCCATCTTCTCGAGAAGGCGCACGACGTGCTGGTGGAGGCGCTTGCCACCGTGGACAAGATCTGACGTGGCCCGTCGAGCACGGGTGGATGCCGAACTCGTTCGGCGGGGGCTGGCCCGGTCCCGCGAACACGCGCAAGAACTCATCGCCTCCGGCCGAGTACTGATCTCGGGAGCGGCAGCGACCAAACCGGCCACCGCAATCGAAGCGGGAACTCCGCTGCGGGTGGTCGAGGTCGACAACGAAGTGACCTGGGCATCGCGCGGGGCGCACAAACTCCTCGGTGCGCTCGAGGCGTTCGGCCCCCGCGGACTCGAGATCGAGGCCAAGCGCTGCCTCGACGCCGGCGCGTCCACCGGCGGCTTCACCGACGTGCTGCTTCACCACGGCGCGCGAGAAGTCGTGGCGGTGGACGTCGGATACGGCCAGCTGGTGTGGCGGCTGCAGTCCGACGACCGCGTCCACGTCGTCGACCGGACCAACGTGCGATCCATCGACGCCGAGCAGATCGGCGGCCCGGTCGATCTGGTGGTCGCGGACCTCTCGTTCATCTCCCTGAAGCTCGTCCTCCCGGCGTTCGTCGCCTGCGTGGCCGACGGCGCAGATCTGATTCCGATGGTGAAGCCGCAGTTCGAGGTCGGCAAGGACCACGTGGGCTCCGGTGGTGTGGTGCGTGACCCGGAGCTGCGCGTCGCCGCGGTACTGGACGTCGCGAAGACCGCAGAGTCGCTGGGACTGCGTACCGTCGGTGCAGTGGCCAGTCCGCTGCCGGGACCGTCGGGGAACGTCGAATACTTCCTGTGGCTCCGCGCGGATGTCACACCCGGGACGGATGATGTACCGGTCGAGTCGGTTGAAGAGTTGATCCGCACCGCGGTGCAGGAGGGACCACAGTGAGCGGGGGAAGCAGCGGCGCCCAGCAACGCGAGCGGGAGATCCTGCTCGTCGCGCACCCGGGCCGCGCCGAGATCACGGAGACGGCGCGGCGCGTTGGCAAGATCTTCGAGCGGGCCGGGATCGGACTGCGCGTCCTCGTCGACGAGGTCGACAGCACCCGCATCGAACCGATGGACGGCATGGCGGCCGACGAATTCCTGGTTCCCGGGCTGGAAGTCACCATCGTGCAGGCCGGCCCGGACGCCGCCGTCGGTTGCGAGATGGTGCTCGTCCTCGGCGGAGACGGAACGTTCCTCCGGGCAGCGGAACTCGCCCAGGCCGCGTCCATTCCGGTACTGGGCATCAATCTGGGCCGCATCGGGTTCCTCGCGGAAACGGAGGCCGAGCACCTCGACGAGGCGCTCGCCCAGGTCGTGCGTCGTGAATACCGCATCGAACACCGTATGACGCTGGACGTGCTGGTCCGCGTGGACGACGAGATCATCGAACGCGGCTGGGCGCTCAACGAGGCGAGCATCGAGAACCGGTCCCGGCTCGGTGTCCTCGAGGTGGTGCTCGAGGTGGACGGCCGCCCCGTGTCGGCCTTCGGCTGCGACGGCGTCCTCATCTCCACCCCGACCGGGTCGACGGCATACGCGTTCTCGGCCGGCGGGCCCGTGGTGTGGCCGGAACTGGAGGCCCTGCTGGTGGTCCCGAGCAATGCGCACGCGCTGTTCGCGCGCCCCCTCGTGACGAGCCCGAATTCGCTGATCGCGGTCGAGACGGTGGCAGGCAGCCACGACGGCCTGGTGTTCTGTGACGGTCGCCGGACCCTCGAGCTGCCCGCGGGCGCCCGCGTCGAAGTGGTGCGTGGCAAGGAACCCGTTCGTTGGATACGACTGGATTCGGCGCCGTTCGCGGACCGGATGGTGCGAAAGTTCGAGCTGCCCGTCACCGGGTGGCGAGGAAGGAAGCCCTAGACGTGCTGGCAGAGATCAGGATCGACAACCTCGGTGTGATCTCCGAGGCGTCGGCGCAATTCCACGAAGGTTTGACGGTGCTCACCGGTGAGACCGGTGCGGGCAAGACGATGGTGGTGACGAGCCTGCACCTGCTCAGCGGTGCGCGAGCGGACGCCGGCCGGGTGCGTCTGGGCGCGCCCCGTGCCGTGGTCGAGGGCCGGTTCATGACGGACGAGGGCTCGGAGCACGTCGAACGTGCCGTGTCTCGGCTGCTCGAATCGACCGGCGCGGAGCGGGACGAGGACGGCACCATCATCGCGGTGCGGACCGTCGGCAGCGACGGACGGTCCCGCGCCCACCTCGGTGGGCGCAGCGTTCCGGCGGGCGTGCTGTCCGAGTTCACCGATCCACTGCTCACCGTTCACGGTCAGAACGATCAGCTGCGGCTCCTCCGGCCCGACCAGCAGTGCGCCGCCCTGGACAGGTTCGCGGACAAGACGGTCGGCCCGCTGCTGGCGCGGTACCGCAAGCACCGCGACGAATGGGTGACCGCACGGTCCGAACTGATCGAACGCACCGGCCGTACCCGGGAACTCGCGCAGGAGGCCGACCAACTGACGTTCGCCCTCAACGAGATCGATGGCATCGCGCCCACTCCGGGTGAGGACGAGTCGATCGTGTCGGAGGTCCGCAGGCTCAGCGAACTCGACTCGCTGCGCTCGGCGGCCGAGGAAGCGCACGCCGCGCTCACCGGCGGCGACGACATGGACGGCGACGGTGTGGGCGCACCCGCGCTGGATCTGTTGTCCGAGGCGCGGGCCCGGATCGAATCGGCGACCGACCCCGAACTCGACGGGCTCGGACCGCGTCTCGCCGACGCGATCGCGGTGGTCACCGACGTCTCCGCCGACCTGACCACGTATCTCGCCGGGCTTCCGGCGGATCCGGGGGCACTGGACTCCTTGCTGTCGCGGCAGGCGGAACTGAAGAACCTCACCCGCAAATACGCCGCCGATGTCGACGGCGTACTGGAATGGGCAGACAACGCCCGTGCGAGGCTCGAGAAGATCGACGTGTCCTCCGATGCTCTGGCGGCGCTGACGAAGCAGGTCGAGGAGTCGGCGGCGTCCACCGCGGAGGCCGCGTCGAAGCTGACCGCGGCGCGCGTCAAGGCGGCGGCCAAACTCGCCAAGGCAGTCAGTTCCGAACTCGCAGGTCTGGCGATGGGCCGGGCCGCTCTCGAGGTGTCGGTCCGCCCCCGGATCGCCGGACCTCAGGACACGGCACCGCTCACCATCGACGGGACGGAACTGCACGCGGGATCGTCCGGCGTCGACGAAGTGGAATTTCGGCTGTCGGCGCACAGCGGCGCTCAGTCGCTGCCCATCAGCAAGAGCGCGTCCGGCGGTGAACTCTCGCGCGTGATGCTGGCCCTCGAGGTCGTGCTCGCCGGGTCCGATTCGGGCGCGACGATGGTGTTCGACGAGGTCGACGCCGGCGTCGGCGGTCGGGCCGCGGTCGAGATCGGCCGGCGGCTGGCCCGGCTCGCCCGGACACACCAGGTCATCGTCGTGACGCACCTGCCGCAGGTCGCGGCATTCGCGGACACCCACCTGGTGGTCGACAAGGTCGACGACACGGACGGGGTCGTCAGCAGCGGTGTGCACGCACTCACCGACGACGAACGGGTGGTGGAACTGGCGCGCATGCTCGCCGGACTCGACGACACCGAGACCGGTCGGGCGCACGCGGAGGAACTGTTGGCCACCGCCAACGCCGAGCGTTCCGTCTGAACCGGCCCGGCGGACCGTCAGCCGCACGCGTGGTAATGGTGTGACTGATGTGGTAAACGGTTCGGCGCGCCTCCACAGGTCGGTCCTGCTTCCGGTCCATCATCGAACTCATGAAGATGCCGGCACTGCTGTCACGTAACACCGAAACTTTGCCTGGGGTCAGCGGCATCGCCAGGGTGGATCGCAACACGGCCAAGTTGCTGCGACGCGTCGGACCCGGTGACATCGTCGTTCTCGACGAGCTCGACCTCGATCGCGGGACCGCGGACGCCCTGGTGAAGGCCGGCGTTCTCGCAGTGATCAACGCATCGCCCTCGATCTCGGGGCGTTATCCCAACCTCGGTCCGGAGGTGATCGTCGCCAACGGCATCCTCCTGGTGGATTCGGCCGGCGCCGAGATCTTCAAGAGCATCAAGGACGGCAGCAAGGTCCGGGTGAACGGGGGAGGTGTCTACTCCGGGGAACGGCGCATCGCCAAGGGTGACGAACAGACCGAGGCGGAGATCTCCGACCGGATGATCGAGGCGAAGACCGGGCTGGTCGACCACCTCGAGGCGTTCTCCGGCAACACCATCGAGTTCATCCGCACCGAGAGTCCACTGCTGATCGACGGCGTCGGAGTCCCCGACGTGGACGTCGACATGAAGGAACGGCACGTCGTGATCGTGTCCGACGGCCCGGATCACGCCTCCGACCTGAAGAACCTCAAGCCGTTCATCAAGGAGTACTCGCCGATCCTCATCGGCGTCGGGGCAGGCGCCGACGTCCTGAAGTCGGCGGGCTATCGCCCGGATCTCATCGTCGGCGACCCCGAGGACATCACGAGCGCGACGCTCAAGTCGGGCGCCGAGGTTGTACTTCCCGCCGACCAGGACGGTCACGCACCCGGCCTGTCACGGATCCAGGACCTCGGCATCGGAGCGATGACGTTCCCCGCCTCCGGATCCCCGTCCGACCTGGCGCTGCTACTGGCCGATCATCACGGCGCGTCGCTGATCGTCACGGTCGGGAGCACTGTCTCCCTCGACGAATTCTTCGACCGCGGCCGCCGCGACAGCAACCCGTCGGCGTTCATGACCCGCCTGAAGGTCGGGCCGAAACTGGTGGACGCGAAGGCCGTGGCGACCCTGTACCGGAGCCGGGTGTCGGGCGGCGCGATCGCGCTGCTCGTACTGGCCGCACTGGTCGCGGTGATCGTGGCCCTGGTGGTGTCGAACATCGGTGGTGAGGCACTGGACTGGGCCGTCGCGACATGGAACAGCTTCGCGTTATGGGTCCAGGGGTTCTTCAAGTGATTTCTCTGCGTCAACATGCCATTTCCATAGCGGCGATCTTCCTGGCTCTGGCAATCGGCGTGGTGATGGGTTCCGGCCTGTTGTCGAGCGGTCTCGTGTCGGGGTTGCGCGACGACAAGGCCGACCTGCAGACCGACGTGGAGAAGGCGAACGAACGCAACAACCAGCTGACCGAGCAGTTGAACTCGGCGGACGGCTTCGATTCCGCGGTCGGCGGCCGGGTGGTGGCCGACTCTCTCGCGCAACGCACCGTGATGGTCGTGACGACCCCGGATGCCGACCCCGCCGACCTCGACGGGGTCAACCGCATGATCGCGCAGGCCGGTGGATCGGTGACCGGCCGGGTGTCGTTGACCGATTCGTTCGTGGATGCCACGGGCGGTGACCGGCTGCGGACAGTCGTCAACAACGTGATCCCCGCGGGTATCACGCTGAAGACCGGGGCCGTCGACCAGGGCAGCCTGGCCGGTGACCTGCTGGGCTCGGTCCTCATGCTCGGCAAGGAGACGGGCCAGCCGCAGAGTTCCGCGCAGGAGATGGCGCTCGCCCTCGAGACCCTCCGCGGGGCGGGATTCGTCAGCTACGACGACGGTGCGGTCCAACCGGCGCAGGTCGCGGTGGTGCTGACCGGCGATCGCGACGTGGAGGACGGCGTCAGCGGCAACCGCGGTGCCGTGGTGGCCAGGTTCGCGGGTGCGCTGGATTCGCGCGGTGCCGGGGCGGTTCTCGCCGGGCGTCCGGCCTCGGCGCAGGGCAACGGTGCGGTCGCCGTGGCGCGGGCCGATGCCGCCCTCTCCGCGGCGCTGACCACGATCGACAACATCGACCGGGAAGCGGGCAAGATCACCGTCCCGCTCGCGCTGCAGGAGCAACTGAACGGCGGCGCCGGCCGGTACGGCACCGGGCCCGGTACCACCGGAGTCACCGTGGGGGCCATCCCGGCGTAGCGCGCGTCACATCGGGGCGGGCAATCGCGACGCGTTGTTTCCGGGACGTACGTCAAGGTGTTACCGTGAAGTCCCGTGGGTCGGCAGGCCCCAGCATTGCTCGAACAGACCAAGCCCTGCACAGTCGTCACGGGAGCCCCTTTGCCACAGTCACGCACTCATTCGCGTACCGCTACCAAGCACATCTTCGTGAGCGGCGGCGTCGCCTCCTCACTCGGCAAGGGCCTCACAGCCTCGAGCCTCGGGCAATTGCTCACCGCGCGGGGAATGCGCGTGACCATGCAGAAACTGGATCCGTATCTCAACGTCGATCCGGGCACGATGAACCCCTTCCAGCACGGTGAGGTGTTCGTCACCGAGGACGGCGCCGAGACCGACCTCGACGTCGGTCACTACGAGCGCTTCCTCGACCGCGACCTGTCCGGTCAGGCGAATGTGACCACCGGCCAGGTGTATTCGACGGTCATCGCCAAGGAGCGGCGCGGCGAATACCTCGGCGACACCGTCCAGGTCATCCCGCACATCACGGACGAGATCAAGAGCCGGATCCTCGCCATGAGCGGACCGGACCTCCAGGGACACCGGCCCGACGTCGTCATCACGGAGATCGGTGGCACCGTCGGTGACATCGAGTCGCAGCCGTTCCTCGAGGCCGCCCGTCAGGTGCGCCACGACGTCGGTCGCGACAACGTCTTCTTCCTCCACGTCTCCCTGGTGCCGTACCTGGCGCCGTCGGGCGAGCTCAAGACGAAGCCCACCCAGCACTCGGTCGCGGCCCTGCGGAACATCGGTATCCAGCCCGACGCGCTGATCCTGCGCTGCGACCGCGAGGTTCCCCCGGCGCTGAAGAACAAGATCGCGCTCATGTGCGACGTCGACGTCGACGGCTGCATCTCGACCCCCGACGCGCCCTCGATCTACGACATCCCGAAGGTGCTGCACAGCGAGGGCCTCGACGCGTACGTGGTGCGGCAGCTGGGTCTGCCGTTCCGCGACGTGGACTGGACCGTGTGGGGCAACCTGCTCGAGCGCGTCCACCAGCCGCGCGAGACCGTGCGGATCGCCCTCGTCGGAAAGTACGTCGACCTGCCGGACGCCTACCTGTCCGTCACCGAGGCGCTGCGTGCCGGTGGGTTCGCGAACCGCTCGAAGGTGGAAATCTCCTGGGTGCCGTCCGACACGTGTGAGACGGAGGCGGGCGCGCAGGCCGCCCTGGGCGACGTCGACGGCGTGCTGATTCCCGGTGGCTTCGGAATCCGCGGTATCGAGGGCAAGCTCGGCGCGATCAGGTACGCGCGCCACCGGAAGATCCCGCTGCTCGGACTGTGCCTCGGCCTGCAGTGCGTCGTGATCGAGGCCGCGCGCAGCGTGGGTCTCGACGACGCCAACTCCGCCGAGTTCGAGCCCGAGACCACGCACCCCGTGATCTCCACGATGGCCGACCAGGAAGACGTCATCGCCGGCGAGGCGGACCTCGGTGGCACGATGCGCCTCGGCGCGTACCCCGCCGTCCTGGCGAAGGGGTCCGTCGTCGCCCGGGCGTACGGCAGCGAAGAGGTGTCGGAGCGCCACCGTCACCGCTACGAGGTCAACAACGCGTACCGCGACCGGATCGCGAAGAGCGGACTCCGGTTCAGCGGGACCTCGCCGGACGGTCACCTCGTCGAGTTCGTCGAGTACCCGGCCGACCAGCACCCGTTCTTCGTCGCGACGCAGGCGCACCCCGAGCTGAAGAGCCGTCCGACGCGCCCGCACCCGCTGTTCGCGGCGTTCGTCGACGCGGCGTTGAAGCACAAGCTCGAAGAGCGGCTTCCCGTCGACGTGCACGGCGAGGAGCGGGCCGCCACCGTCGCCACCGATGACGAGCTCGCCGACTCCGCCGACCGCGACGAGGTCGCGTCCGTCGACAGCGCGGGATAGGGCGAGACCGACCATGACCGACACCGGCCGGCACGAATTCGAGACTCTCGACTCGCGCACCGTCTACAGCGGCGCGATCCTCGCCCTGCGGGTGGATCACGTCGCGATGCCGGACGGCCGGACCGCCGAACGTGAGGTCGTCGAGCACCACGGCGCCGTCGCCGTCGTGGTGCTCGACGACGAGGACCGGGTCGTCCTGATCCATCAGTACCGGCACCCGGTGGGGCGCCGCTTGTGGGAGATCCCGGCGGGCCTGCTGGACGAGCCGGGGGAGGACCCCGTCGACGCCGCCGGGCGCGAGCTGGCGGAGGAGACCGGACTCGGAGCCCGTCGCTGGTCCGTTCTCGTGGACGTCGTTCTCTCGCCCGGATTCACGGACGAGTCGGTGCGCGTGTTCCTCGCCGAGGACCTGTACGACGTGGACCGGCCCGACCCGGAGGACGAGGAAGCCGACCTCGAGATCGAGCGGATTCCACTCGACGAGGTCGTGTCGATGGTGCTGAACGGGACAATCGTGAACGCCACGGCCGTAGCCGGTGTGATGGCACTGGCGGCCGCCCGGTCCCGGCCGGGCGGTCGCGGCGAACTCCGCGACGTGACCGCGCCCTGGGTCGATCGCCCCGACAGGTTCAGCGAGAGAAAACGCTCGCGCGCGGCCGGGGACGAGGCCGCGCGGGCATGACATGGTGATTGCGCGGCAGGTGGATTCGTACCTCGACCACCTGGCCGTCGAGCGCGGAGCTGCGCGCAACACCCTCGGTTCGTATCGCCGCGACCTCGAGCGGTACACGCAGTTCCTCGCGGACCGGGAGGTCACCGACATCGGGCGCATCCGCCAACAGGATGTCAGTGACTTCGTGATCGCTCTGCGAACCGGCGATCCGGCTCGCGAACTGTCGCCGCTGGCCGCGAGCTCGGCGGCCCGTGCCCTGATCGCGGTGCGCGGATTCCACCGCTTCGCCGCGGCCGAGGGGATGACCGCCGTCGACGTCGCCCGGGACGTGCGGCCGCCGTCGCCGGCGAAACGGCTCCCCAAATCCCTGCCGGTCAACGAGGTGCTGGCGCTGTTGGAGGCGGTCGGAGGCAGCGGACCCGCAGACGGACCGCGGGCGGTCCGCGACCGCGCGCTGCTCGAGTTGCTGTACTCGACGGGCGCCCGCATCTCCGAAGCCGTCGGCCTGGACGTCGACGACGTCGACACCGAGACCCGGTCGGTGCTGCTGCGGGGCAAGGGCGGCAAGCAGCGGGTGGTGCCGGTGGGCCGGCCCGCCGTCGAATCCCTCGACGCCTACCTGATCCGGGGCCGGCCGGCACTGGCGTCACGCGGAACACCCGCACTGTTCCTCAATGTCCGCGGCGGACGGCTGTCCCGCCAGAGTGCGTGGAAGGTACTGCAGGCCGCGGCGGACGCGGCGGGCATCTCGTCGGCGGTGTCACCGCACACACTCCGTCACTCGTTTGCGACGCACCTGCTCGACGGCGGCGCCGACGTCCGTGTCGTCCAGGAGCTGCTGGGACATGCCTCGGTGACGACCACCCAGATATATACGCTGGTGACAGTGGGTGCGCTACGCGAGGTGTGGGCCGGAGCGCACCCTCGGGCGAGGTGACGGAAAGCGTGTCGAGGGGAAAATTCACGGTACGAGGCGGTAGCGTTCGTATAACGATGTGGGATCGGCAGCGATCATCGAGAGAACAGGGGATCATCGGACCGTGGTGACACCGCAGCCGCCAGCGGCGGAGTCAGAGCACTCGCAACAGGAGGGCGACATGTTCGTGCGGCAAACCGAATCCGCAGCCTTGTTCGAGGACACTGCCGTGGTCGTGGAGGAAGAGCTCGGCCCCACGGGGCGGCCGACGCGCGAGGTGCCGGAACCGGCCCCGTTGCCCTCGCACGGCCCGGCAAAGATCATCGCGATGTGCAACCAGAAGGGTGGCGTCGGCAAGACGACGTCGACGATCAACCTGGGAGCGTCGCTGGCCGAGTTCGGCCGCCGTGTCCTGCTCGTCGACCTCGATCCCCAGGGGGCGCTGTCCGCGGGCCTCGGCGTCGCCCACCACGACCTCGAACTGACCGTCCACAATCTGCTCGTCGAGCCCCGTGTCGCGATCGATGACGTCCTGATGCGGACACGTGTCGAGGGCCTCGACCTCCTGCCGAGTAACATCGACCTGTCGGCGGCGGAGATCCAGCTCGTCACCGAGGTCGGGCGGGAACAGACGCTCGGACGTGTGCTGCATCCGGTGCTCGACCGGTACGACTACGTCCTGATCGACTGCCAGCCTTCCCTCGGTCTGCTCACGGTGAACGCGCTTGCCTGCGCGGACTCGGTGATCATCCCGATGGAATGCGAGTACTTCAGCCTGCGCGGCCTGGCGCTGCTCAACGACACGGTCGAGAAGGTTCACGACCGGCTCAACCCGCGGCTCGAACTCGCCGGCATCGTCGTCACGATGTTCGACTCGCGCACCCTGCACGCGCGTGAGGTGATGGCCCGTGTGGTGGAGGTGTTCGGGGATCTCGTCTACGACACCGTGATCAACCGCACCGTGCGCTTCCCGGAGACCTCGGTCGCCGGGGAGCCGATCACCACCTGGGCGCCGAAATCGACCGGCGCCGAGGCGTACCGTGCTCTGGCACGCGAGGTCATACACCGGTCCGGCCGGTAAGTGGTGAATACGCAAGACATTTCGGCTCCACCGCAGACCCAGGTATCGCATGCCGACGATCAGCAGGCGCCCGCGGTCAAGCCCGGCTTCCGGGTGACGCTGCGGAATTTCGAGGGACCGTTCGACCTGCTCCTCACCCTGATCAACCAGCGACAGCTGGACGTCACGGAAGTCGCGTTGCACCAGGTGACGGACGACTTCATCGCCTACACCCGCACGCTGGGCGCGGAGATGGGTCTCGATCAGACCACCGAATTCCTGGTGGTCGCGGCGACGCTGCTCGACCTGAAGGCGGCCCGTCTGCTCCCCGCGGGGCAGGTGGAGGACGCCGAGGATCTCGCGCTCCTCGAGGCGCGCGACCTGCTGTTCGCCCGGCTGCTGCAGTACCGCGCGTACAAGCAGGTGGCGCAACTGTTCGGCGAGCTCGAGGCGGCCGCGCTGCGCCGGTACCCGCGGTCGGCGGCACTGGAGGACCAGTTCACCCAGTTGCTGCCGGAAGTGCTGCTCGGTGTCGACCCGCAGCGGTTCGCGGAGATCGCCGCGACCGTGTTCACACCCCGCCCGAAGCCCACCGTGGGACTGGACCATCTGCACGACATGCACGCGGTGTCGGTGCCGGAACAGGCGGCGCGGATGCTGGAACTGCTCCGCGAACGCGGGGCCGGGGAGTGGGCGACCTTCGGCGACCTGGTTTCGGAGTGCGAAGTGACCACCCTGATCGTGGCAAGATTCCTCGCGCTGCTCGAGCTGTATCGCGAGCAGGCGGTGTTGTTCGAACAGCCCGAGCCGCTCGGGGAATTGCTGGTGAGCTGGACCGGGGAGGGCACACACGCCCCGGTGACCGAGGAGGATTACGGATGAGTTCGGCCCCGTTCGACGAGTCGGACGACCAGGGCGCCGTCGACGCAGAACCCGAGCTGTCGGACACCGAACTCGAAGCCGTTCTCGAGTCGCTGCTGCTGATCGTCGACTCTCCCGCCGGAGCCGAACAGCTCGCCTCCGCGACCGGCGCTTCTGTGAATCGCATCACGGACGTGCTGAACCGCATGTCCGCCGAGCTCACCGCCCGTGGAAGCGGGATGGACCTCCGATATGCCGGTGACGGTTGGCGTCTCTACACGCGCACCGCGTACGCGCCCTACGTGGAACGTCTCCTGCTCGACGGTGCCCGGTCCAGACTGACGAGGGCGGCTTTGGAAACTCTGGCCGTGGTGGCATACCGTCAACCGTTGACCCGCGCACGGATCAGTGCGGTGCGCGGCGTCAACGTGGATGGTGTGGTGCGCACACTTCTCGCTCGCGGATTGATCGCCGAAGCCGGCGTCGATCCCGATACCAACGCCACGCAGTATTCGACGACGGAGCTCTTCCTGGAACGGCTCGGCTTGGCGTCTCTCGCCGATCTTCCCGCCTTGGCCCCGCTGTTGCCGGACGTGGATCTGATAGATGACATCAGTGACAGTCTGGAATCTGACCCACGATTTGCGAGAATGAATAAAGCTACGGCTTCCACAGAAGAGTTGGACACCGGGCTGGACACCGAAGACTGACAGGGATAGTACAAAAGTGAAGAAACCCGCTCGCCGAGATGGCACACCGGATCGCAACAACAAGAAGCAGCGCCCCACCAGGTCGGAGACCGGGGGTCGCTCGGACAGGTCGGAGGCCGGAGGGCGACCGAGCCGCTCCGAGACCGATCGGCGTCCGACCAGGTCGGACGCCGTCAAGGGCAAGTCGGGCAGGCCCGACTCCGCGGCTGCGAAGAACAAACGCGGCAAGCCCAAGTCGGCCAAGCCGCAGCGCGCCCAGGCCCACGCGCCCAAGATCAGCAACGCCAAGCCGGCCCGGCACCAGTACGCCGACGCCGCCGATCGGCCCGCCGGCCCGCCGCAGGGCGACGGCATGCGACTGCAGAAGGTTCTCGCCCAGGCCGGCGTCGCGTCGCGCCGTGCGGCCGAGGAACTGATCTCGCAGGGTCGCGTCGAGGTCGACGGCCGCATCGTCATCGAGCAGGGCCTGCGCATCGACCCCGAGAACGCGGTGGTGCGCGTGGACGGGGTCCGCGTCGTGGTGCAGAAGGACCTGGTCCACCTCGCGCTGAACAAGCCCCGCGGCTGGCAGTCGACGATGTCGGACGACCTGGGTCGCCCGTGCGTCGGCGACATCGTCTCCGAGCGGGTCGCCGCAGGTCAGCGGTTGTTCCACGTCGGTCGACTGGACGCCGACACCGAGGGACTGCTGCTGCTCACCAACGACGGTGACCTGGCGCACCGGCTGATGCACCCGTCCTTCGAGGTGTCGAAGACATACCTGGCGACCGTGTCGGGTGCCCTCGAACGCGGTGTCGGCAAGAAGCTCAAGGAGGGTGTCGAGCTCGACGACGGACCGGCGAAGGTCGACACGTTTACGCTCCTCGACATCAACGAGGGCAAGTCCCTCGTCCGCGTCACCCTGCACGAAGGCCGCAAGCACATCGTGCGCCGCCTGTTCGAGGCCGTGGGACACCCCGTCATCCGGCTCGTCCGGACGGACATCGGCGCCGTCGCTCTCGGCGACCAGCGTCCCGGCACGCTCCGCGTACTCGGTCGAGGCGAGGTCGGCGGTCTCTACGGGGCGGTGGGCCTGTGAGTACGTCGTCGCTGGTCGTCGCGATGGACGGCCCGTCCGGAACCGGGAAGTCGAGCGTCTCGCGGATGCTCGCGCAGCGGCTCGATGCCCGGTACCTCGACACCGGCGCCATGTACCGGATCGCGACGCTGCATGCGCTGCGCAAGGGCGTGGACCTCACCGATCCCGCAGCGATCGCCGACGCGACCGCCGGTCTGCCGTGGTCGATCGGCACCGACCCGTCGGGCGAGCAGGTCCTGCTCGACGGGGAGGACGTGGGGGAGGAGATCCGCGGCGACGCGGTGACCAAGGCCGTCTCGGCGGTCTCCGCCGTTCCCGCCGTGCGTGAACTGCTCGTCGCGGCGCAGCGCCGTCTCGCGGGCGAGGCCGAACGGATCGTCGTCGAGGGCCGGGACATCGGCACCGTCGTGATCCCGGACGCCGACGTGAAGATTTACCTGACCGCCTCGGCGGAAGCCCGGGCCCAGCGCAGGAATGCGCAGAATCTCGCGGAAGGACGAGGCGACGACTACGCGGCCGTGCTGGCCGACGTGCAGCGTCGTGACCACCTCGACTCCACGCGCGCCGTGTCGCCGCTGCGGCCGGCCGACGATTCCGTGCTGGTCGACACCAGCGAACTCGGAATCGACGACGTGATCGGCAGGTTGCTGCTGGTGGTAAGCGAAAGAACTGGAGCAGGGCAGTGACCGAACAATTCACCACCGAGTTCGCAGGCGACGGCACCTGGAGTGAGGAATCCGACTGGGAGGTCCTGGACCTCGAAGACGGCGGCGACGGAGAGTCCCACGTCCCGGTTCCCACCCTCGCAGTGGTCGGGCGCCCGAACGTCGGCAAGTCGACGCTCGTCAACCGGATCATCGGCCGACGCGAGGCCGTGGTCGAGGACATTCCCGGTGTCACCCGGGACCGCGTCTCGTACGAGGCGAACTGGAGTGGCCGCCGCTTCATGGTGCAGGACACCGGCGGCTGGGAACCCGACGCCAAGGGCCTGCAGCAATCGGTGGCCCGGCAGGCGGAACTGGCGATGCAGACCGCGGACGCGATCCTCCTCGTCGTCGACGCCGTCGTCGGCGCCACCGCAACGGACGAGGCCGTGGCCAAGGTGCTGCGCCGGTCCAAGACCCCGGTTCTGCTGGTGGCCAACAAGGTGGACGACGGCCGCACCGAATCCGAGGTGGCCGCACTGTGGTCGCTCGGTCTCGGACAGCCGCACTCGGTGAGCGCCACGCACGGCCGCGGTACCGGCGATCTCCTCGACGAGGTGCTCGCCGCACTCCCGGAGACCCCGCGTGAAGGCATTCCTGGCGGTGGGCCGCGACGCGTGGCTCTGGTCGGGAAGCCGAACGTCGGGAAGTCGAGCCTGCTGAACAAGCTGTCGGGCGACGAGCGTTCGGTGGTCCACAACGTCGCGGGCACCACCGTCGATCCGGTCGACTCGATCGTGGAGCTCGGCGGCAGGCCGTGGCGTTTCGTGGACACCGCCGGTCTGCGCAAGCGGGTCAGCCACGCCAGCGGCGCCGAGTTCTACGCGTCGCTGCGGACGAAGAGCGCGATCGAGGCCGCCGAGGTCGCGATTCTGCTGATCGACGCATCCGAGCCGATCTCGGAGCAGGACCTGCGCGTGCTGAGCATGGTGGCCGACGCCGGCCGGGCCCTCGTCATCGCGTTCAACAAGTGGGATCTCGTCGACGAGGACCGGCGCCTCCAGCTCGACCGGGAAGTCGATCGGGACCTGGTGCGGGTGCCGTGGGCGCAGCGCGTCAACATCTCGGCGCAGACGGGGCGCGCGGTGCAGAAGCTCGTCCCCGCCCTGGACACCGCACTGGAGTCCTGGGACAAGCGCATTCCCACGGGCCGGCTCAATACCTGGCTCAAGGAAGTCGTCGCCGCGACGCCGCCGCCGATGCGCGGTGGTCGGCTGCCTCGCGTGATGTTCGCCACGCAGGCCGGAACACGTCCGCCGACGTTCGTGCTGTTCACGACTGGGTTCCTGGAGGCGGGCTACCGCCGGTTCCTGGAGCGGCGTCTGCGCGAGGAGTTCAATTTCGACGGCAGCCCCGTCCGCATCTCGGTGCGGGTGCGGGAAAAGCGTGAGCGGCGAAATCGTTGATCCGACAGAATGCGCTCTGACCAGGCGATTAGCTTTACGGACTGCCCCTGATGTAATCTCATCGAGCACCTGAACGAGGGTGTGGACGGGCTGTGGCGCAGCTTGGTAGCGCACTTGACTGGGGGTCAAGTGGTCGCAGGTTCAAATCCTGTCAGCCCGACCAGATGATCAGAAAAGGCGGTTTCCCGGAAACGGGAAACCGCCTTTTCTGTGTCTTCGGCCCCGCGCATTCGGGTGTCTCTGACCCCGTGCGGGACTCAATCCGTGACGATGACCGGATCGCCGATCTTGGCGTTGTCGTAGAACCACCGTGCGTTCTCGGTGCTGAGATTGATGCAGCCGTGGCTGACGTTCTCGAAGCCCTGCGAGTTCACCGACCATGGTGCGGCATGCACGAAGATCCCGCCCCACGTGATGCGGGTGGCGTACTCGACGTAGAGGCGGTAGCCCTCCTCGTCATCGATCGGGACGCCGTACGTCGACGAATCCATGATCATGTCGCGGAACTGCTCGATGACGGGGAACGTCCCGAGCGGTGTCTCGTATCCGGGTTTGCCCATCGACGCCGGCATGGTCTGCACGACTTGATCGTTGATGCTGACCGTGAACTGGTGCGTCGTCGTGTTCGCGACGGCGACGAGTGCGTCACCGACCTGGAACTGCGTCCTCGTGCCCGCCGCCTCGACGGTCACCCGGGTGTCGGCCGGCCAGAACCGGTCCGGGGTCCACTGCACGGTGCGGTCGTCGATCCAGGAGAACTGCCCGGGCACGGGTTTCGAGGGGGTGATCTGGACACCACGCTCGGCGAGCGCGCGATCGGACACCGGTGACGCGAACCGGACGACGACAGGATGCGCGATGCCGACGACCTGCCCGCTCGCGGGGGAGAAAGTCGGCGCGACGACCTTCCCCGTCACTGTCGGGGAATGCGCCGACGCGGTGGCGCTTACTCCGCACACGGCCAGAGCCGCGAGCACCGAGACGAGAAACAGACGTCCGACCTGCTGTGCTTTCCACATGCCGTCCAGCCCTTCAGAGACTGTGAGCGTCATTTCAGTTAACCACGGCGATATCGGACAGCGGAACCAGGGAAACTGGATGCACTACGCGCATCACAGGGCGACGGACGACGCATCCGCCGTCACATCGGCTGCGTTTCGCCGGTCACACAGTTGACAGACCGCGACGGAAGGACGTGACCGATGAACGAGAACGACATGCTGGCGCAGCAGTTCGAGGCCCATCGCACACACCTGCGGGCGGTGGCCTACCGGATGCTCGGCTCGATCGGCGAGGCCGAGGACGCCGTGCAGGAATCCTGGCTGCGACTGAGCCGCACCGACGCCGGCACCGTCGAGAACCTGGGCGGCTGGCTGACGACGGTGGTGGCACGAGTGTGCCTGAACATGCTGCAGTCCCGCAGGTCACGGCGGGAAGATCCCCTGGATGCGGCAGTGCCCGACCCGATCGTGACCCGGGCGGACGGCAGTGACCCCGAACACGAGGCGGTGCTCGCCGATTCGGTCGGTCTCGCGCTGCTCGTGGTCCTCGGCACGCTCACTCCTGCGGAGCGACTGGCATTCGTGCTGCACGACATGTTCGCGGTGCCCTTCGAGGACATCGCCCCGATCGTGGAGCGAACCCCGGCGGCCGCCCGGCAACTGGCCAGCCGCGCACGCCGGCGTCTGCAGGGAGCCCCCGTTCCCGACACCGATCCGGTCCGCCAGCGTGCGGTCGTCGACGCGTTCCTGGCGGCCGCGAGGAGCGGCGACTTCGACGCGCTCGTGGCCGTGCTCGATCCGGATGTCGTGCTCCGCGCCGATACCGGAGCGTTGCCGGCGGGAGCCTCCACGATGGTGCGCGGCTCGGAGACGGTCGCGGGCCGGGTCCTCGGGTTCGCCCGGCTGGCTCGATTCGCGCATCCGGCGCTCGTCAACGGTGCCGCAGGAGTGGTCGCGATCTCCGACGGGCAGCTGCTGTCGGTCATGGGCGTCACGATCCGGCGCGGCAAGATCGTCGAGATCGACATCCTCGCCGACCGCGAGCGCCTCGCCGGGCTCGTCGTCGAGAACCTCGACTGACGAGCCCACCGGGGTCAGTTCGTGCGGTGCTCGACGTCTCCGTGTGCGTTGCCGGTGCGCAGGCCGATCAGGGCCGCGGCGACGAGGAAGATGCTGCCGGTCAGCAGCGCTCGCTGGAAGCCGAGGGTGAGTGCCTCGGGCACAGGCGAATTCGCTGCGAGCAGATGCTGTGAATGTGACGTGGCGATCGCGGCGAAGATCGCGAGACCGAGTGCGCTGCCGACTTGCTGTGAGGCGTTCAGCAACGCTGCCGCGAGCCCTGCCTCGCCGGCAGGCACACCGGCGTTGGCTGCGGTCGTGACGCCGACGAAGACGGCGCCGAGACCGAACGACACGATCATCAGCCCGGGCAGTAGATCGCTGAGATAGGAGCCGTCGACGGGGATCCGGGACAGGAGGTAGAGGCCGGCGGAGGCCACCAGCGCTCCCGCGACGACGACGGGACGGGTTCCGGTCCGGGTGAGCACCTGGGAGGAAATCCCGGCGGCGACACCGACACCCAGGCAGAGCGGGAGGTAGGCCGCACCGGTCTGGATGGGGGAGTAGCCGAGAACGTTCTGCATGTAGAGAGTCAGGAAGAAGAACATCGCGATGAGACCCGCAAAGGCGATCAGCCCCGTGACATTCGCGGCGGCCAGACCTTTGACGCGGAAGATCGACAGCGGCAGCAGGGGGTGCGGGCTGCGCTGCTCGTTGATCACGAACGCCACGATCAGCACGAAGGCACCGACGAACCCGGCGATCGTGCGGGCGGTGCCCCATCCCTGGTCGGGTGCCGTCACCAGGGCGTAGACGAGCAACAGCATCCCGCCGGTGCCGAGCACACTGCCCGCGACGTCGAAGTCCGCGAACCGGGCGCGGCGCCGGTCGCCGGGAATGAGCGCGAAGACCGCCGGAAGCACGAGCGCGCACGCGACAGGGTTGACGAACAGCACCCATCGCCAGCCCGGCCCCTCGGTGAGCACGCCGCCGAGAAAAACACCGACGGCGGAAGCGAGACCACCCACTCCGGCCCAGACGCCGAGCGCGGTATGCCGTTCGGGGCCCTCCTCGAATGTCGTCGTCAGAATCGACAGCGCAGCCGGAAGCATCAGTGCCGCACCGACACCCTGGGCGAGTCGCGCCCCGATCAGGACTTCCGCGCTCCCGGCGAACCCGCCGATCAACGACGACAGCCCGATCACGACGGTGCCGGTGACGAGCACACGACGGCGACCGAGCAGGTCGGCCAGGCGGCCGCCGAGCAGCATGAATCCGCCGTAGGTGAGGAGGTACGCGCTCGGGACCCATTGCAGTTCCTGAACCGAGATGTCCAGGTCGCTGCGCATGTCGGGCAGGGCGATGTTGACGATGGATGCGTCGACGAAGTCGAGAAATGCCACGGCGCACAACAGCGTCAGCGTGAGTGTGCCGCGAGCGGTGGAGAGAAACGGGCGTGCCGGGGTCGATCGCCCGACCCGGGAGGTGTCGCTGACCGGGATGTTCATGTCCAAGCCTTCCTGTGCTCAGGGTCCGTGTGGGAAGACGCCGCGTTGCGCGCCGTCACTTCTATGACCGTCAGCCCGGCGGCGATGTGACCGCGCCGCGACTGCGTCGCGAGTACTGTCGGAACCCGGCAGATCACGGAAACGGGAGGCTGGCATGGCTGGACGGTTCGAAGGCACTGTTGTGATCAACCGCTCCGTCGAGGAAGTGTTCGAGTACCTCGCTGCCGGGGTCAACGACCGGGACTTCAGTCCCCGGGTGCAGGAGATCGTGAAGAAGACGGACGGTCCGCCGGGTGTCGGCACCATCTTCGTCAGCACCGTCAAGGACGCCGGGATGACCACGAAGCGGGAGTTCGAGATCACCGAATTCGAGGTGCCACGGAAGATTCGCTGGGCGGAGCGTTCGAAGAATTCCATCACCGCGAAAGAGGGTGGTTACGACCTCGAACCCTCGGGCGCAGGCACCAAGGTGACGATCTTCAACGTGCTGGAGGGTCACGGAATCGGAAAGCTGATCGCACCTCTCGCCCTTCGAGCGGCCCGGAAGGACGCACCCGCTTTCGCACAGCGGATCAAGGCCGCCGCGGAAAGGTGACCTGCCCTACCGTGCCGGAATGACGAGCGCCAGTACCTGATCGACGTTGTCCGCGAGGCTGTCCGCCGCGGTGTCGTCGCCCGACAGATGCCGTCCGAGGCTCTGCTGGAACAGTCCGTCGAAGACCGCGTACATGGTGGCCGGGGCGATGGTGATCGTGCGCCCCGCCAATTCCGCGTACCGGGACACGATGCGCCAGATCATGTCTTCGAGACTCTTGTCGATCGCCGCGACGTCTGCGCGGAACGACTCCTCGAACAGCGACTGCGAGCGCAGGTCGTACCAGAGGCGATGCATGGTGGCCTCGTCGCGGAGCGAATCCACCAGCACCCGGCCGAATCCTGCCTTCAACTCCTCGGGAGTGTGCGCTGTGGCGACCACGCCGTCGTATCGCGTGACGCACCGGGCCTTGTAGTGCCGCACGCAGTGCGTGATCAGATCGACCTTGTCGCTGAAGTAGTAGTGCAGGACGCCGTGGGAGAACTCGGAGTTCTGGGCGATCTCCCGGAGGCTGGTGCGGGCGTAGCCGAGTTCCGAGAGCGTCTGCAACGCGGCCTCGGCGAGCTGATCCCGGCGCTCGGCGAATTTGTCGACCTGGCGGCGCGAGACCCGATCGGCGTTCTTCTCGGCGACGGGTGTCACGGCTTCTTCCTGTTCGGCTCACATGGTCCAGCACGGTGTGCATCAGTCTAGCCCGCGTTCCTTGACGACTGTGTAACAAAAACTTGACAGTCGTCAAGAGAATTCTTGACAGTCGTCCAAACTCGAATACTCTGTGATCCACACCACATTGCGGACTCGATCTCGTGACGTGGTTTCCGCGAATCGTCTCGTACGAAGGCAGGTCGGAATGAGCGTGAGTGATCTTGCAGGACGGAAAGCGCTGGTCACCGGTGGTGCGAAGGGGTTGGGCGCCGGTATGGCTGCCGCCCTCGCCGACGCCGGTGCGGCGGTCGTGATCGGCGACGTCCTCGAGGAGGAAGGTCGCGCGACTGCCGACTCCGTCGGGAAGTCCGGTGCCGCCACCGGATTCGTGAAACTCGACGTCACCGACGACGGCAACTGGGAGCGTGCCGTCGCTGCGACCGTGGAGCAACTCGGCGGATTCGACCTCCTCGTCAACAACGCGGGCATCGAGATCTCGTCCCTCGTGGTCGACATCGACCCCGCCGACATTCGCCGGATGTGCGACGTCAACATTCTCGGTGTCGCACTCGGCCTGAAACACGGTCTGCGCGCCATGCGTCCCGGAGGCGCGGCGGGAGCGGGCGGGGCGATCGTCAACGTCTCCTCGGTGGCCGCGACGATCCCGTTCCCGGGCATCGCCGGGTACTCCGCCACCAAGTCGGCCGTCGACCGGCTGACCAGGGTCGCGGCCCAGGAGGCCGGCAAGCTGGGGTACGGCGTCCGCGTGAACTGCGTGTACCCCGGGCTGGTCGCCACGGAGATGGGACTCGGGCTGGCTGCCGACATGGAGAGGCTCGGGCTGTGGCCCAGCGCCGACGCCGCGGTCGCCGACGTGATCGGCCTGACTCCGCTCGGGCGGCTCGGCGAGGTCGCGGACATCGCCGACACCGTCGTCTTCCTGGCCTCCGACGCCGCTCGCTTCGTCACCGGGATCGGCCTGCCGGTCGACGGTGGCATGGGCATGTAACCGATCTCCCCGGACTTTTCTCCCATTCTGAAAGGCGCGTCATGACCGACAAGAAGCCCGTCATCGTCTACGGAGTCTCCGGTTACACCGGGCGGCTCGTGTGTGAATACCTGCGCGAGTTCAACATTCCGTTCATCGCTGCGGGACGGGACAAGAAGCGGATCCAGGAAGTGCTCGACCGCATTCCCGGGCTGGACACCGTCGACCACGAGGTGGTCGAGGTGGAGCACACCGTCCCGGCGCTGACCGAACTGTTCAGCGGTGCACGGGTTGTCAGCAACATGGTCGGCCCGTTCATCAAGCACGGTGCCGTCGTCGTCGAGGCGGCTCTTGCCGCGGGTTGTCACTACACCGACACGACCGGTGAGCAGGACTGGGTTCTGGACGTGCAGGCGAAGTTCGGCGACAAGTTCGCGGAGAAGGAGCTGCTGCTGTCTCCGGGCGTCGCGCAGATGTACACCACGGGTGAGATCGCCGCGAACATCGCGCTGGAAACGCCGGGGTTGGACACTCTCGACATCCTGGTGTTGTGGAAGGGTTTTCCCACCTACGCGTCCACGCAGACGATCTTCACGATCCTCAAGGCCGACTGGTACTACCTGGAACAGAACCGATACCAGAAGTGGGACCCTGGTACCACATTCGAGGTCGTGGTGCCGGGGCAGCACCAGATGGCCCTCGCGCTGCCGTGGGGCGGCACCTGTCATCCCGTGTGGTTCAAGGACGATCCGCGGGTGGCGAACGTGAAGGCGGCAGGCGGCGTGTTCGACCGTTCCGTGATGGAGGGTGTCGTCGCGACGCAGAAGATGGTCGAGGAGCAGATCAAGACCCTTCCCGCGGACGAGCAGGACGCGGCGCTCGCGGAGATCGCCGGCTCCGTGCAGGCGGGAATGCCGCCGAGGGAGAACCCGCGCGTCAACACGTCGCTCGACTCCGTGTACGCGTCGGGCCCGCTGGGTCGGGCGCACTGCGTCATCCACGGAAACTGCAATTACAAGCAGACGGGGCTCCTGCAGGCGTACGCCGCGTACTCCCTGTTGCAGCAACCCCCGAAGCGAACCGGTCTCGCGTCGGCGTGCCAGGCGTTCGGGCATCGCGAACTCCTGGGAGTCCTGCGCAGCTTCGGTCTCGTGATGGAGCCGGTTCTCACCGTGCAGAGCTGACCGTCCCGGCCGCGACTTCGAGGAGGACCGCACCATGCGCTTGACCGACTACCTCGACAAGGGTGCCTCGCTCGGTCCGTCGTCGCCGTGCCTGACGATGGGCGACCGGACACTGACGTACGCCGATGTCCAGGACCTGAGCCGGCGCGTCGCGGCCGGGCTGGCACGGTCGGGGATCGGCGCGGGCGACAAGGTGGCCGTCCTGTCCGGCAACGACCCGGCCGCGTTCTCCTGCGTGTTCGGGATCAGCCGGGCGGGTGCGGTGTGGTGCCCGATCAACCCGCGGAACGAGGCGGCGGAGAATCGGGACCTGCTCGACCTCTTCGACTGTCGCTGCCTGATCTTCCAGAAGGCGTTCGCGCCCCTGGTCGATCGGATCCGGCAGCAGTTGCCGCTGCTGACGACCCTTGTGTGTCTCGACGGCGACGAGGAGTACGCCCACCCGTTCGACGACTGGCTGGGCACCGAACGTCTCGACGTCGCTCCCGTCGACGACCTCGCGCTGATCGTCGGCACCGGCGGGACGACGGGGAAGCCGAAGGGGGTGATGCTCACCGGCCGGAACATCGAGACGATGTCTGCGCTGACCCTGATGAGCTACCCGTTCGACGGCAGACCGGTCTACCTCGCCCTCGCGCCGTTGACGCACGCGGCCGGTGTCCTGTGTTTCCCGATCCTCACCCTCGGCGGGCAGGTGGTCATCATGCCCGCGCCCGACCTGGGGCAGTTCCTCGCACACATCGACCGGGACCGGGTCACCCACACCTTCCTTCCGCCGACCCTGATCTACATGCTGCTGGACCACGCAGACCTGGAGACGACGGACCTGAGTTCGCTGCAATGCTTCTGGTACGGCGCGGCGCCGATCTCGCCGACCCGGCTCGAAGAAGCGCTGACCCGCATCGGGCCGGTGATGGCCCAGCTGTTCGGGCAGAGCGAGGCGCCGATGATGATCGCGACGATGGCGCCGAAAGACCATTTCCATCCGGACGGGTCGGTCGCGACCGCCCGGCTGAGCTCCGCGGGCAGGCCCTCCCCGCTGGTCACCGTCGCGATCATGGACGGGCAGGGGACGCTGCTACCTTCCGGTGAGCGCGGCGAAGTGGTGCTGCGCAGTTCGCTCGTCATGACGGGGTACTACAAGAATCCCGTTGCGACGCAGGAGGCGTCGGCGCACGGCTGGCATCACACGGGCGACATCGGGTACCTCGGCGAGGACAACTTCCTGTACATCGTCGACCGGGCCAAGGACATGATCATCACCGGCGGATTCAACGTCTATTCCGTCGAAGTGGAACAGGCGCTCATGGCGTACCCCGGAATCCAGGACTGCGGGGTGATCGGGCTCCCCGACGAGAAATGGGGCGAACGTGTCGTCGCCGTCGTCCAGTCCCGAGCCGGAACACCGATCGAGGCCGAGGCACTCACGGCGTTCGTGAAAGCGCGCATCGGCAGCGTGAAGACCCCGAAGGACATCCTGGTCTGGCCCGATCTGCCTCGTTCCACACTGGGGAAGGTCCTCAAGAACGAGATCAGGCAGCAGCTGCTCGACTGACGGCGGGCGCGGGGTTCGAAACGCGGGGGTTCGGAGCGTGGGTTTCGCCGCGACTGGCGATACTGTCGGGTGATGGTGAATGGGCACGCACTGAGCAGGGGACGGCTCGCCGACGCGCTGGCACGCTTCGAACCACGGATCGTGGACCCGACGAATCGGCGGTCCGCGGCGGTCGTGATCGCCGTGATGAACGACGGCGCCGACGGTCAGGCCGTTCCGCTGACCATGCGCCCGAGCAAGATGCGCGCGCACCCTGGGCAGTTCGCGTTGCCCGGCGGCGGAGTGGATCCGGGGGAGACCGGTGAGGACGCCGCCCGGCGTGAGCTGCACGAGGAACTCGGCCTCGACGTGGAGCCGTCCGCGGTACTCGGCAGGCTCGACGACTACGTCACCCGCTCCGGGTACGTCATCACACCGTTCGTCGTGTGGTCGGACCAGCCGATCACGTCGCTCGTCCCCAATCGGGAGGAAGTGGCGGAAGTGTTCTCGGTGGGCGTTCCCGAGATCGACGCGGAGCCGCGCTTCGTCGAGATCCCCGAATCGTCGAAACCGGTGATCCAATGGCCGTTCCGGCGTCACCTCGTGCACGCCCCGACAGGCGCGGTCGTGTACCAGTTCCGGGAGGTCGCGCTGCACGGCAGGCACACCCGGATCGACGGTTTCGACCAGCCGGTCTTCGCCTGGCGTTAGCGAGACCACGTCGAGGGGGAGGCGACTAATCTCACGGTTCGTGACCTTCTTCGAGTCTCTCGCCCGCAAGCTCGACCGCACCGGTGTCGACCCCGTCGTCTGGCACGCCCCGCCGCCACCACCTCAGACGGGAGTGCTCGCGCCCAACGGGATGCTCGACGACGCGCATCGCTGGACCCTCCCCACCGGGGAAGGCCCGGAGGACGTTGCTGTCGATCACGACGGCCGGGTGGTCACCGGAGGCAACGACGGCCGGATCTGGCGGTTCGACAGCCGCGGACACGCCACCGAACTCGCGAACACCCACGGTCGGCCCCTCGGGGTCGAGATACTCGACGACGGCCGATTCCTGATCTGCGACGCCGAGCGCGGTGTGCTGCGAGTCGACGACACGGGACGCATCGACGTGCTCGCCGACGCCGCGGCCGGGCGTCCGCTCGTGGCGTGCAACAACTCGGCGGTCGGCCGGGACGGCATCGTGTACTTCACCGACTCCTCGGCGCACTTCACGATCGCCGACCACCGCTACGACCTTCTCGAGCACCGCGGGACCGGCCGCCTGCTGCGTCTGGACCCGCGGACGGGGGAGACCGACCTCCTGGCCGAGGGACTGCAGTTCGCCAACGGCGTGGGACTGGCCTCGGACGAATCGTTCGTCCTCGTCGCCGAGACCGGCTCGTACCAGATCTCCCGCGTCGACCTGACCGGCCCGTCGCAGGGCAGGACGTCGGTGTGGGCCGCGAATCTGCCCGGCATACCGGACAACATGACGTCCCAGACGTCTGACGGCCTGTTCTGGGTGGCGCTCTACAGTCCGCGGATGCGGTTGCTCGACCTGCTCGCGCCCTACCCCACGCTGCGCATCGTCGCGGCGAACCTGCCGGAGTCGGTGCAACCGAATCCGGAGCACACCGGCTGGGTGATCGCCCTCGATCACCGCGGCGAGATCGTGCACAGCCTGCGCGGAGGGAAGGGCAGCTATTCCCCCATCACAGGTGTGCGGGAGCACGACGGGTGGCTGTACCTGGGAAGTCTGACCTCGGACGCCGTCGCGCGCGTCCCGGCCCCACCCCGACCGGGGCTCGCGCCGGGCGAGTGACACGGTCGGACGGACGGGACGATCGACTGAACACCAACCCGGTTGTGGAAGAGTGGCGAGAGCGGTGCGACGAGCGCCCGAAGACAGGTCCGCACTCGACGCTGGGGAGATTTTGGTGAATTCGGTGGACCGGGACACTGCGCGGTCGGACCGGATCGTGACCGTCCCGAACCTCCTGAGCGTGGTTCGACTCCTCGGCGTGCCGCTGTTCGTGTACCTGCTGCTCGTCACCCATTCCGATGGGTGGGCGCTCGCGATCCTCATGATCAGCGGCTTCACCGACTGGCTCGACGGCAAGCTCGCGCGGATCCTCGACCAGTCGTCGAAGCTGGGCGCGCTGCTCGACCCCTTCGTCGATCGCCTCTACGTCGTCACGACGCTGGTGACATTCGTCCTGCGTGGATTCATCCCGTGGTGGGTGGCGGCCATCCTGATCGGCCGCGACGCCGTTCTCGCGCTCACGCTGTTGATCTACCGACGGCGCGGTCTGCCACCCCCCGACGTGATGTACCTCGGCAAAGGTGCCACGTTCCTGCTGATGTTCGCGCTGCCGATGACCCTCGCGGCGCACGGTGACTGGAGCATCGCGACCGTGGCGCAGCCGCTCGGCGCTGCGCTCCTGATCTGGGGCACGGTGCTGTACGTGTGGACCGGAATGCTCTACACCGTGAACGCGCTGACCGTCGCGCGCACCGTTCCCGTGCGAGGACCGGGCGGCGAGGAACGCGAGGGCCATTGATGAAACGGACAGATTCCGGCATTCGCAGGAATCCGGTGCCGTCCCTGCTGCGGTCTCTGATGAACGATCATCTGGACCCCGGGTACGAGGGTGCGGCCGAGGATCGTGAGCAGGGACATTCACGACAGACGCGGGTCGGTCAGCAGGTGTGGATCGCGATCGGCGCGCTGCTCGTGGGGCTCGTGCTGTCGGTCGCCTACCGGCAGGCCACCGAACGTATCCCCGGCACCGAGCAGGTGCGGTCCGAACTCCTGAGCAAAGTGCAGGACGCCGAGGATCGGGCGGGCGCCCTCGCCGCCACCCGGGACACGCTGTCGACGCAGACCGACGACGCGCGCGCCACCGCGCTGGCCGGCGACGCCCGAGGTGCGGCACTGCTCGACGAGCTTCGCGGACTCGAGGGAGATGCCGGAGTCGAGGCCGTGCACGGTCCCGGCCTGACCGTGACGTTGACGGATCCCGCGGCCAAGCCCAACCTGTCCGACTCGTCCCAGCGCAGTGTCGGGGGGAAGGCCGTGGTGCTCGACCGTGACCTCCAGTCGGTGGTCAATTCGCTGTGGGCGAGCGGCGCCGAGGCCATCGCGGTCGGCGACGTGCGGATCGGCCCGTCGGTGACGATCCGCCAGGCGGGTGGCGCGATGCTCGTGGACAATCAGCCGGTGTTCTCGCCGTACGTGGTCTCGGCAATCGGCCCGCAGGGGCCGATGCAGACCGGATTCGTGGTGAGCGACGCCTATCTCAGGATGTCCAGCGTGGCGCAGTTGTACGGCATCGGCTTCGCGGTGGCGGAGGCCGACGATCTCCACCTGCCCGCCGCCCCGGCGCGGGAAGTGCGGGCAGCCCGGGAAGTGGGAACACGATGACAACGGCGGAGTCGAATGGAGGCGTCACACGAATGAAGGCAGCACTGAAGGGCGGATCCGCGATCTACGGGGTGCTCGCCCTGATCGTGGGCATCGTGCTGGGCGTGGTGTTCAGCCCGCAAGTGCCCGACGCCGTGCAGCCCTACCTGCCCATCGCCGTCGTCGCCGCGCTCGACGCGGTGTTCGGCGGACTACGCGCGTACCTCGACGAGATCTTCGACTCGAAGGTGTTCGTCGTCTCGTTCGTGTTCAACGTCCTGGTGGCGGCCCTGATCGTGTGGCTCGGTGACCAACTCGGTGTGGGAACCCAGCTGTCCACCGCGATCGTCGTCGTGCTGGGCATCCGCATCTTCGGCAACGCGGCCGCGCTCCGGCGACGTCTGTTCGGGGCGTGATCGCGACGTGAGCGGACACGAGGGCAGACACGAACTCCACGGGAACGAACCGGCGACGTCGCAGCGATCGCACGTCGTCTTCGCCCTGCTCGCCGCGCTCCTGCTCGGCGGGCTGGGAATCGCGATCGTGACGCAGGTGAAGAACACCGGGTCCGGCGACACCCTCGACTCGGCGAGCCCCGCGGATCTGCTGGTCGTCCTGGACACGCTGAACCAACGGGAGGCGGCCCTGCGGCAGGAGATCGCATCGCTGGAACAGACCTTGGCAACGTTGCAACAGAGCGGCAGCTCCGGGGCGGCGCTCGACGAGGCGCAGGCCCGGTTGACGGCGCTGTCGATCCAGGTCGGCAGCGCACCGGCCACCGGCCCCGGGGTGACGATGCGCGTCACCGACCCCAACAAGGGGGTCGGCTCCGAGGTTCTGCTCGACCTCGTGCAGGAATTGCGTGCCGCCGGTGCCGAAGCCGTCCAGATCCAGGGGGCGGACGGCCCGCCCGTCCGGATCGGCGTCGACTCCTGGGTGTCCGGTTCGGCCGGCGGTGTGTCGGTGGACGGCCGGAAGGTGAACGCCCCCTACGGGGTGGTCGCCATCGGCGATCCGCCCACGCTCGCGGCGGCCCTGAACATTCCCGGCGGGGTGGTCGACACGGTCGCGCGCAGCGGCGGGCAGCTGACGATCGAACAATCGCAGCAGGTCACGATCTCCGCCTTGCGAGAGGCGAAACCTCGCCAATACGCTCAGCCCGGAAATTGATCTTCGCATCCGCCCGCGGATTGCCATCGAAAGGAAGCCACTGTGAGTGAGCTCGAAATCCCCGCCGATCGTCGGTACACCGCCGAACACGAGTGGGTCGAGCGGACGGGGCCCACGACGGTACGCGTCGGCATCACCGATTTCGCGCAGTCCCAGCTCGGCGACGTCGTGTTCGTCCAGCTTCCGGCGGTCGACGAGGCAGTGACGGCGGGCGAATCGTTCGGCGAGGTGGAATCCACCAAGAGCGTCTCCGACATCTTCGCCCCGCTGACGGCGAAAGTCGTTGCCGCCAATGCCGATCTGGACGGCAACCCGGAACTCGTGAACTCCGCGCCCTACGGGCAGGGGTGGCTGGTGGACCTCGGCGTCGACGACGAGGCGACCCTCGTCGCGGCACTGGCCGAAATGCTGGACGCCGCCGGCTATGCAGACATCACGGCAGGATAATTTCCCGACAACACGCGAAGCGGTAATCGGATAGTTTCGGAAGATGCCGACAGCCCGGAAAACGGGGTTGCCGGACAAAATCCGCTGTCGGAATACCGGTTCGTAATGTGCTGGCGGCCTGTCTCACTACACGCACCGGCGTGCGCAGGGTACGGTCGATGTTGAACGCATGTGCCGTGTCGGGGCGCAGGTCCGTAGTTTGAATGTGATCGTGGGAGTTTGCACAGAAGTTAATGTGCACGGGAACCGAATTATGTAGTACCGAGTGGCATTGCGTAGTCCAGCGAATCTTGCTGGATGATCGAACTAGGAGGAGAAACGGTGAGCGAGAACGGCAACGACGCGGTCTATGGGGAGACGCCGGCGGAAACCACGTCGGTCTTCCGCGCGGACTTTCTCAATGAGCTCGACAGCTCCTCGGCAACCCAGGCTCCGGAAGCCCCGGTGTCGGGTGTGGAGGGACTGCCCGCGGGCTCTGCTCTGCTCGTCGTCAAGCGTGGACCGAACGCAGGGTCGCGCTTCCTGCTCGACCAGCCGACGACGTCCGCAGGACGGCACCCCGACAGCGACATCTTCCTCGACGACGTGACCGTCAGCCGTCGTCATGCGGAGTTCCGCCAGGAGGACGACGAGTTCCAGGTGGTCGACGTCGGCAGCCTCAACGGCACCTACGTCAACCGCGAGCCGGTCGACTCGGCTGTCCTGGCGAACGGTGACGAGGTCCAGATCGGCAAGTTCCGACTGGTCTTCCTGACCGGACCCCGGACCACGGCCGGTGGCTCGCAGATCGGTGAGACGTCAGCTGGTGCGGGTAGCCAATGACCGCGGTGCGGCAGCAGCAGGCGCAATCGGGGATGTCGATCGGCACCGTGCTGGATCGACTGCGCCCCGATTTTCCTGATGTGACGATCTCGAAGATCCGATTCCTCGAAGCCGAGGGTCTCATCAGCCCCCAGCGCACACCCTCGGGGTATCGGCGTTTCTCGATCGCCGACTGTGAACGACTGCGCTACGTCCTCACTGCGCAGCGTGATCAGTATCTGCCGCTGAAGGTCATCAAGGAGCAGCTCGAGGCCATCGACAGAGGTGTGGCCACGGTCGGCGCAGGCGATTCGTCGCCGCGCCGGCCGCGCGCGCTCACCGTGGCCCCGGGCGAGGTGTCCCCGGAGGAGTTCCGCACCGACCGCGAGGTGCGGATCAGTCGCGACGACCTGATCTCCCGGGCGGGAATCGACGAGAAGTTCCTCGGCGAACTGACCCGCGGAGGGCTGGTCGTTCCCGGGCCGGCGGGGTTCTTCGACGAGGACGCGGTGACCCTTGCGCGCACCGCGAGGGCGATGTCCGAATTCGGACTCGAGGTGCGGCACCTGAGGGCGTTCAAACTGGCGGCCGACCGCGAGGCCGGGTTGGTCGCGCAGATCGCCGGACCCGTCGCCAAGGGCCGCGACGCCGGCGCACGTGATCGCGCCGAGGAGATGGTGCGCGAACTGGCGGCCCTGTCTTTGACGTTGCACACCTGCCTGGTGAAGTCGGCAGTCCGGGGTGCGCTCGATCGGTGAGCTGAGCTCGCCGACCGTCCCAACTTCCCAACGACGCTGCGCTCGAACGGCTGTACGGTCGAAGAGCAGACACGAATCGAATAGAATCCTGGTACGGCATTGTGTGCCGCGGACGGACCATTGCAGGGTGGAGGCAGACGCGATGAGCGAAATGCACGTGATCGGAGTTCGTGTCGAGCAGCCCCAAAACCAACCTGTTCTGCTGTTGCGTGAAACCGACGGCGAGCGGTACCTGCCCATCTGGATCGGCCAGACCGAGGCCACCGCGATCGCACTCGAACAGCAGGGCGTCGAGCCGGCGCGTCCGCTGACCCACGACCTGATCAAGAACCTGATCGAAGCCTTCGGCCGCACGCTGAAGGAAGTTCGCATCGTGGACCTGCGCGAGGGCACGTTCTACGCCGACCTCGTGTTCGACCAGAACACCCGCGTCTCGGCCCGCCCGTCCGACTCCATCGCCATCGCACTGCGAATCGGGGTACCGATCTTCGCCGAGGAGGCGGTACTCACGGAGGCCGGTCTGGTCATGCCCGACGAGCGCGAGGACGAGGTCGAGAAGTTCAAAGAATTCCTCGAGTCCGTGTCGCCGGACGATTTCAAGGCCACTGACGGCTAGATTGCACCTGCGGAAGAGCCTCGGGCGCGCAGTAACGGTTGAGGTTCTTCCGGCGCGTTGCGTTGACCCCGTCTCTTCGGAGTCATAGCGTTCGGTGCAGTGATTATCTGCCCTGCAGATTGTATCGGGCGTACGCTGAGTAGGTTCAGGGTACGGACTTGCTCGATGTCACTGGTGGCGCTTGCGCCGCTCGATGTGCTGCGGCTGTGCCGCGGACACTGGCGACGCGCGTCACAGGCGCACTGATCGTCGGGTTCAGTGCAACATGCGAGAGGGAGTAGTCAGTGGGAGATCGGCCGCAGGAGAATGCGCTGAATCTTGCGCCCGGCGACAACGTTGCCGAGTCCGAATTCAGCTCCGAGGAGATCCAACCGGGCCTCTTCCCGGACGATTCCGTGCCCGACGACCTCGTCGGATACCGCGTCCCCATCGCCTGCCAGATCGCGGGAATCACCTACCGCCAGCTCGATTACTGGGCTCGCACATCCCTCGTCGTGCCGTCCATTCGCGGCGCAGCAGGTTCGGGCAGCCAACGGCTGTACTCGTTCAAAGACATCCTCGTCCTCAAGATCGTCAAGCGTCTGCTCGACACCGGAATATCCTTGCAGAACATCCGAGTGGCCGTCGACCACCTCCGTAAGCGCGGAGTGCGGGACTTGGCCAAGATCACACTTTTCTCGGACGGGACCACGGTCTACGAGTGCACCTCGCCCGAAGAGGTCGTCGATCTGCTCCAGGGCGGGCAGGGCGTCTTCGGTATCGCGGTGAGCGGTGCAATGCGCGAACTGACCGGCACCATCGCCGATTTCCCGGCCGAGCGCGCGGACGGCGGCGCGAGCGAGCAGAGCCCCGAGGACGAACTGGCGTCGCGGCGCAAGAACCGCGCGAGCCGCAAGACGGGCTAGCCCGCATCCATCGGAGCGCGGCGCTGCCTGCGCCGCCCTCTGCAGCCGTGACATAGACTGGCGGTGCGTCGACGCCGTGCGGGAGAGTTCCGGGCACTGCAAACACAGAAACATCGTGTGTGCGGGAGTTCGGGCGCCGAAGGAGCAACACCTCCCCGTCAATCTCTCAGGCAGACAGGACCGTGCGGGCTCCGACGTCTCTGGAAAGCGGTGGGAGCACCCACCCGCCCACGGGGAAAGGGCCGTCTTCACACGTGAACGACGGTACCGAATCTCTCAGGCGCTCGACTCGAGCAGGCGACAGAGGGGGAGGGACGTTCCGCTACGCGGGGCGTGTCCTGATCCTCCGAACTGCTTGGGAGTTGTCGTGATCGACGCTGGAAGCCGTACATTCGCCGATCGTCATGTCGGCCCGAACGCTGCGGAACTCGCGCACATCCTCGAGCTGGTCGGAGCCGATTCGCTCGACGACCTCGCATCGAAGGCCGTCCCCGCCGTCATCCTGGACGGGGTCACGGGCGGCATCGCCGACGGCCTCGACTCACTGCCCGCACCGGTGTCCGAGCACGAAGCGCTCGCCGAACTGTCCGCACTCGCCGCGCAGAACACCGTGGCGACGTCCATGATCGGTCTCGGCTACTACGACACCCTCACCCCGCCGGTCCTGATCCGGAACATCATCGAGAACCCGGCCTGGTACACGGCCTACACGCCGTACCAGCCCGAGATCAGCCAGGGCCGCCTCGAAGCCCTCCTCAACTTCCAGACGATGGTCGCCGACCTGACCGGCATGGAGGTCGCCAACTCGTCGATGCTCGACGAGGCCACCGCCGCCGCCGAGGCGATGACACTGCTGCGCCGGGCGAGCAAGAGCAAGTCCCCGCGGTTCGTCGTCGACGCCGACCTGTTCCCGCAGACGCTGGCCGTCGTCGAGACCCGGGCCGAGCCGCTCGGCATCGAGATCGTGGTGGCCGACCTGTCCGCCGGCCTGCCGGACGGTGACTTCTTCGGCGTCCTCGCGCAGATGCCCGGCGGGTCCGGCCGCATCGTCGACTACACCGATGTGATCGCCGCCGCCCACGAGCGCGGCGCACTGGTCGCCGTCGGGGCAGATCTGCTGGCGCTCACCCTCCTCACCCCGCCCGGCGAGATCGGGGCCGACGCCTGCTTCGGCACCACCCAGCGGTTCGGTGTCCCCATGGGCTTCGGTGGCCCGCACGCCGGCTACCTCGCCGTGCACACCAAGCACGCACGTCAACTCCCCGGGCGTCTGGTGGGCGTCTCCGTCGACGCCGACGGTGACAAGGCGTACCGGCTGGCGCTGCAGACCCGGGAGCAGCACATTCGCCGCGAGAAGGCGACGTCGAACATCTGCACCGCACAGGTGCTGCTGGCGATTCTGGCGGCCATGTACGCCAGCTACCACGGCGCCGAGGGACTGAAGGCGATCGCCCTGCGCGTCGCGAACACGGCGCACTCCCTGGCGGCCGCGCTCCGCAAGACCGGGGCGGTCGTCGTCCACGAGCACTTCTTCGACACCATTCTCGTGCGAGTCGACGGCCGGGCGGCGGACGTGGTGGCGAAGGCGAAGGACGCGGGCATCAACCTGCGGCTCGTCGACGCCGATCACGTCGCCATCGCGTGCGACGAAGCCACCACCGCCGACGACGTCGCCCACGTGCTGGCCGCGTTCGGCGGCGAAGGCGCCGTGACCGAGGACGCGGGCACGTCCGTCCCCGACTCGCAGCTCCGCGGATCCGACTACCTGCAGCACGAGGCGTTCACCCGGTACCGCACCGAGACGGCGATGCTGCGCTACCTGCGGGCGTTGTCCGACAAGGACATCGCACTCGACCGCAGCATGATCCCGCTCGGTTCCTGCACGATGAAGCTCAATGCCACCGCCGAGATGGAGGCGATCACCTGGCCCGCGTTCGCCGGACTGCACCCGTTCGCGCCGACCGGGGACACACCGGGAATTCTCCGCATCATCAAGGACCTCGAGAACTGGCTCGTCGCCGTCACCGGCTACGACGCGGTCAGCCTGCAGCCGAATGCCGGTAGCCAGGGCGAGTACGCGGGGCTGCTCGCGATCCGCAACTACCACCTCAGCCGCGGAGACGACCACCGCGACACGTGCCTCATCCCGTCGAGCGCCCACGGCACCAACGCCGCATCCGCGGTCATGGCCGGGATGCGCGTCGAGGTCGTCGGGTGCCGCCCGAACGGTGACGTGGACCTGGACGACCTGCGGGCGAAGATCGCCGACCATGCCGAGCGTCTCGCCGCGATCATGATCACCTACCCGTCCACGCACGGTGTGTACGAGCACGAGATCGCCGACATCTGCGCTGTCGTCCACGACGCCGGCGGCCAGGTGTATGTCGACGGCGCCAACCTCAACGCCCTGGTCGGCCTGGCCCGTCCCGGCCGGTTCGGCGGCGACGTGAGCCACCTCAACCTGCACAAGACGTTCTGCATCCCGCACGGTGGCGGTGGCCCCGGTGTCGGTCCGATCGGTGTGCGGTCCCACCTCACGCCGTTCCTGCCCGGACATCCGCTCGCACCCGAACTCGGCACCGCCGGACCGATCTCGGCGGCCCCGTACGGCAGTGCGTCGATCCTCCCGATCACGTGGGCGTACATCCGGATGATGGGCGCCGTCGGGCTGCGTCGCGCAAGCCTGACCGCCATCGCCTCGGCCAACTACATCGCGCGCCGCCTGGACGAGTACTTCCCCGTCCTCTACACCGGCGAGGGGGGAATGGTGGCCCACGAGTGCATCCTCGACCTCCGGCCGATCACCAAGGACACCGGTGTGACCGTGGACGACGTCGCAAAGCGCCTCGCCGACTACGGTTTCCACGCACCGACGATGAGCTTCCCGGTGGCGGGCACCCTGATGGTGGAGCCCACCGAGAGCGAGAACCTCGAAGAGATCGACGCCTTCTGTGAGGCGATGATCGCGATCCGCGCCGAGATCGACCGCGTGGGTGCGGGGGAGTGGCCGGTGGACGACAACCCGTTGCGCGGCGCCCCGCACACGGCCGGATGCCTCGCAGCGGAGTGGAACCACCCCTACACCCGTGAGACGGCGGTGTTCCCCCGCGGCAAGGCACGGCCGAAGGTGTGGCCGGCGGTCCGGCGCATCGACGGCGCGCACGGCGACCGCAACCTCGTGTGCTCCTGCCCGCCGATCTCCGCGTTCGAAGGCGCCTGACACCGACGATGCCCGGCCTGCTCACGCGGGGCGGGCATCGCTCGCTCAGTCCTCGCGCACCAGCTCGAGGATCGTGATCTCCGGTGGGGCGGCCACGCGCACGGGCGGCCCCCACGTGCCCACACCGCGAGTGGTGTACAGGACGGTGTTCCCGATGCGGTCCAGTCCCGTCACCGACGGCTGCTGCAGCGGCACCAGATAACCCAGCGGCCACATCTGCCCACCGTGGGTGTGCCCCGACAGTTGCAGGTCGACACCGAGGTCGGACGCTTCCAGTGCCTGCCGCGGTTCGTGCGCGAGCAGCACGACGAACGTCGACGGATCGCGTCCGGCGAGCGCGGCGGATAGATCGGGTTCGTACGGGGCGGGCGAGGAGTAGTCGTGGATGCCCGCGATGTCGAGAGTGGCGCCGCCTCGGGTGATCGTCGCGCGCTCGTTGCGCAGCGTCCGGATGCCCAGTCGGTCCCACACGTCCAGCCATCGGCCACCGTCGTCGGCGTAGAACTCGTGATTGCCGCTGACACCGAACACCCCGAGCGGGGCCTCGACGTCGCCGAGCGGTTGCAGATCGGGCGATACCTTCGCGACGGTCCCGTCGACCAGATCGCCCGCGATCGCGACGAGATCCGGCTGCTCCGCGTTCACCAAATCGACGACACGCCGAGTGAAATCCACTCCTCGCGCCGGGCCGACGTGGAGGTCGGACACGAGCGCCACAAGCACACCGTCGAACTCGGCGGGGAGACGTTTCAGCGGCACCCGAACCCGCACGATCCGCGGCCGCGCGGCCTCCGACACCCCGTAGCCGGCGGCGCCGACGGCACCCACCACGACGACGGCGGTGGCGATGCGAAGGCCGCGCCGCCGTGACAGATCGACCTGTTCGCCGTTTCCGGTACCGCGCAGGCGGCCGAACAGCCGCGTCAGCAGTGATACCAGTGCGACCAGCAGAAGCCCGAGCACCAGATAGAACATCGCGCCGAGCCACACCCAGCCCACCCACCCCGGGGGACGCGCCCATCCCGGGTCGAAGGCTTCGCCGCTGCCGACGCCGATGACCGCGAGAACCCACAGGACCACGAGGGTCACGTCGACGACCACCGACCAGGGACGGCCGAGCCCGGTGGCCCGGACGAGTCGCCTGTGGAGCCACCAGCTGACGAGTGCGAGGAAGACCGCGAAGACCAGGAGCCTCGTCACGACAGCAGCCTGCTGATCGCGGTCGGCAAGGCCGCTCCCTCCGAGGATGCGACCTTCTCCAGCGACCCGCCGGTGCGATCGGCCAACGCCTGCAACGTGTTGAGGTCGGAATTCTCGCCGATCGTCACCACGTCGATGCGCACCGGCTTCGACGTGTTCGAGGCCGCGGCGATGGCCGACAGCAGATCCGCGCGCGCGACGGAGTCGTCGTTGGCGCCGTCGGTGACGAGCAGCACCGAGTTGGTGAGGCCCGGCGTGTATCCGTCGACCGCACTCTTGTAGGCAGCTTCGAGCGCCGTGTACGTGGAGGTTCCGGTGGCGGGTGTCGCCCTGGCGAGCCGGGCGTCGAGGGCCTGCCTGCGGGTGCCCTCGGTGAAACCGCCCGCCGAGAGCGGACCGGTCGCGACCACGGTCGTGTACGGGCGCGACCCGTCGAGTGTCGTGCTGTACTCCCACAGTCCGAGGTTCGACGAGTCCGGAGCACGGTCGACGTGGGCTGCGAGCGCTGCCGTCGTGTTCGCCAGGCGCGTCGCCGTTCCCTCGCGCTCACCCATCGAGCTGGAAACATCGAGCAGGACGGTGGAGGTGCGGGGCGTGATCGGATTCCGGATCACGTGCATCAGCTCGGCCGCAGCCGCCGCATCCGCGGGAACCAGGGTGGATTCGAAACCGGGAAAGGCCAGCGCGGTGTCGTCGGGGCGGGCCAGTCCCTCGACCCGGAATCCTGCGTCGGCCAGGACCTGCGCCTGTTCGGGTCGACGGACGAACTCCGCGAACTGCGCGGCGGCGCGGCTCTGCGTCTCGTCGACGGATGGGCCGGCCAGGACGGCCGCCGGGTGATCTGCCACGGGTGTCGGGCCTTTCGGCATCGATGTGGTGATGTCGGCTCCGGGTGCGTCGCGCAGGGCCTGGTAGACCTGCTGTTCGGTAGCCGCGACCGCGTGGACGTCGGAGGTCGCGGGATCGCCCTGCTCGGCCAGCGCGGTGAGTGCCTCCCGCGTCGTCGCGGGCTTCGTCCCCGACGACGCCTCGTAGCCGAGCGCCAGACCGGTGAGTGCCGACGTGACCGGAGCGGAACGTGCCTGCTCCTCCGTCACCGGACCCGTGCTGCTTCCCGTGACCGCGGCCGCGACCGCCTCGACTGCCATCTCCGTACTCTCGGCGCCGGGGCCGACGGGGAGCGCCATGCCCAGGCTGCCCCAGCCCGGCAGACCGAGAGCCGCGAGGGAATCGCGGCCGGTCTGCAGTGACGGCAAGTCCTTCCAGTCGATCGCCGGCGTGCCCGGCGCATTCGCGAACGCCGTCCGGACCGCGAGCACCACCGGGCTGGTCGCCACGGGACGCGCTTCGCCGCTGATGACGCCGGTTGCCGACACCTGCTTGACGGAATGCGAGCTGGACGGAATCCACAGAGCGGGGCGAGGTCCGAGTGCCGCTGCGTCCCACGGGCCGTCCGGCCCCGCGGACAAGGCGTCGCGCACGGTGTCGGACGCGACGGCAGTGACCGTCACCGACACGCATTGATCGCGTATCACCGGCGCCGTCTCCGTGAAATGGTCGGCAAGCGTCTGCAGCTGGGGTGCGATATCGGGATCCGCCGCGACCGCGAGTACGGATTCGCCTTCGACGCAGGCGCCCGCGGCGGCCACTCCCTGATCGTTGATCCGGTCACGCAACTGGAACCAGCCCACCACGCCCAGCACGAGCACGACGACGAGACCGAGCACGATCAAAGGCCCCCTGCTGATACCCCTGGCGCGCGATTCGCCGCGATGCTGCCCCACGTGCTTTCCAGCCCCTGTCCGACGAGTTCGACGTTGACCCTCGCAGTGTAGTGATGCGCAGGATCACCCCGGCCTGACACGTGAGTGGCGAAGCGTGCCGGGGCACGCTTCGCCACTCACGTGGGGCGACCGGGTCAGGCGTTGGCTGCTTTGTATTCGCGGCGGCGGCGGTGCAGGATCGGTTCGGTGTAGCCGGAGGGCTGGCGGGTGCCGTCGAGGATGAGTTCCTTCGCGGCCTGGAAGGCGATGTTGGTGTCGAAGTCCGGGGCCAGCGGCCGGTAGGTGGGATCGCCCTGGTTCTGCCGGTCCACCACGGGGGCCATCCGCTGCAGCGATTGCACGACCTGGTCGGCGGTGACCACACCGTGCCGGATCCAGTTCGCCAGCAACTGCGACGAGATGCGGAGGGTGGCGCGGTCCTCCATCAGGGCGACGTCGTGGATGTCGGGGACCTTGGAGCAGCCGACGCCGGCGTCGATCCAGCGGACCACGTACCCGAGGATGGACTGGCAGTTGTTGTCGAGTTCTTCCTGCTTCTCCGCCTCGGACCAGTCGGTGTCGGGGGCGAGGGGGATGGTGAGGATCTCGTCGAGGGTGGCCCGCCGGGTGCCCTCGAGCCGGTTCTGGACGGCGACGACGTCGACCTGGTGGTAGTGGGTGGCGTGCAGGGTGGCCCCGGTCGGGGACGGCACCCACGCGGTGTTCGCGCCGGCCTTGGGGTGGCCGATCTTCTGCTCGAGCATCTCGGCCATCAGCTCGGTCATCGCCCACATGCCCTTGCCGATCTGCGCCCGCCCCTGCAACCCGCAGGCGAGCCCGACGTCGACGTTCCAGTCCTCGTAGGCGGTGATCCAGGTCTGCTTCTTCATCTCGGCCTTGCGGATCATCGGCCCGGCCTCCATCGAGGTGTGGATCTCGTCGCCGGTGCGGTCGAGGAACCCGGTATTGATGAACACCACCCGCTCACTGGCTTCCTTGATGCAGGCGGCGAGGTTGACGGTGGTGCGGCGTTCCTCGTCCATGATGCCGACCTTGAGGGTGTTGCCGGGCAGGCCGAGGACCTGCTCGACGCGGCCGAACAGTTCGGTGGTGAACGCGACCTCGTCGGGGCCGTGCTGCTTGGGTTTGACGATGTAGATCGACCCGGTGCGGGAGTTGTCCAACGGCCCCGTCGCCTCGGACCGGGACAGCCCGTGGACCGCGCACAGGGAGGTGATCAGGGCGTCGAGGATGCCCTCCGGGATTTCGGTGCCGTCGCCGTGCAGGATCGCCGGGGTGGTCATCAAATGCCCGACGTTGCGGACGAACAGCAGCGACCGCCCGTGCAGGGTGAGCTCGGACCCGTCCGGGGCGGTGTAGACCCGGTCCGGGTTCAGCCGGCGGGTGAACGCCGTGCCGCCCTTGGTCATCTCCTCGGTCAGGTCCCCGCGGTTGAGGCCGAGCCAGTTGCGGTAGCCGATCACCTTGTCGTCGGCGTCGACGGCGGCGACGGAGTCCTCGAAGTCCATGATGGTGGTGACCGCGGATTCGAGCACCACATCCTTGACCCCCGCCGCGTCCGTCTGGCCGATCGGGGAGGTGGGGTCGATCTGGATTTCCGCGTGCAACCCGTGGTTGCGCAGCAGCACACTGGTCGGGGCGGCCGGGGTGCCGAGGTAGCCGACGAACTTGCCCGGCTCGGCGAGGCCGGTGATCGTGCCGTCGGCGAGCTGCACGGTCAGGGCGGTGCCGTCGACGGTGTAGGCGGCGGCGTCGGCGTGCGACCCGGTCGCGAGGGGGGCGGCGGTGTCGAGGAAGGTGCGGGCCCAGGCGATGACCCGGTCGCCGCGGACCTTGTTGTAGGAGGCGCCCGCCTCCGCGCCGCCGTCGTCGGGGATGGCGTTGGTGCCGTACAGGGCGTCGTACAACGACCCCCACCTCGCGTTGGAGGCGTTCAGCGCGAAGCGGGCGTTGAGGACCGGGACCACCAGCTGCGGTCCGGCGGTGGCGGTGATCTCGGTGTCCACGTTCGCCGTGGACACCTCGAACGGGGCCGGTTCGGGCACCAGATACCCGATCTCGGTCAGGAACGCCTTGTACTCGGCCGGGTCGATCACGGCACCGGCCCGGTCGCGGTGCCAGCCGTCGATCCGCGCCTGCAGGTCGTCGCGGGTGGACAGCAGCGCCGTGTTCTTCGGCGCCAGATCGTCGATCACCTTCGCCGCACCCGACCAGAACCCGTCGACGTCCACCCCGGTCCCCGGCAGCGCCTCCTCGTTCACGAAGTCGTAGAGCACCTTCGCGACCTGCAGACCGCCGACCTCAACACGCTCAGTCATGAAATGCCTCACTGTTCCGCACTTGGAGCACCGGACGGGTGCCATGAACCGCACCCAATGTTACCCGCTGGTAAGCGGCGTGGCCGGATGTCCTGCGGAGGTTCGCCCCGAGGTGAGGGCGGGAGGTGAGGTCAGGCCTTCTCGCCGGTGGACGGCTCGAGGGACGGGGCTTCCGACTCGACGGGCGTGTCGTTCTCGGCGTCGATCCGGTGCAGATCGCCAGCGGCCTCTGCCGCGCTGAGACGGGAACGACGCCAGGCGACGACCAGCAGTCCGGCCCACACCGCAACGAGAGCGAGGTACCCGAGGGTGGCGGCGACGCCGGTGACGTCGAACGTCTTGAACAGCTTCTGCGCGTTGGTGATGATGATGATGCCGCCGACGCCGGTTCCCAGAAGGGTCGCGGGCACCCGGCTGACGAGCCAGGCGGCGAGCGGTGCGGCGATAATGCCGCCGAGAGCCAGCCCCGCGATGATGGGGATGTTGTCGAAGAAGTCGCTGCCGAGACCGAAGATGAACCCGATGCTGGCCGCGGCGGACACCAGGAACTCCGACGCGCTGACCGAACCGATGACGGTGCGCGGTGCGGTCTTGCCGCGCGAGAGCAGCGTGCTGGTGGTGATCGGCCCCCAGCCGCCGCCGCCGCTCGCGTCGATGAATCCACCGAACAGTCCGAGCGGTGACAGGAACTTCGCCGTGTGCGGCGACGTCCGGGCGTCGTTGACGGCGGGAGGGCGGATGGAGAAGCGGAGCAGGACGTACACACCGATCGCCAGCAGGATCGTCGACGTCACGGGGACGGCGGCGGCCGTCGACAACTGGGACAGCACCGTCGCACCGAGGAACGCACCGATGGCGCCGGGGACACCCAGGCGCAGTACGAGAGCCCAGTCGATGTTGCGGAACCGCCAGTGCGACGCACCGGAGGCGAGCGTCGTACCGACCTCGGCGAAATGCACTGCTGCGCTGGCGTGTGCCGGTCCGACGCCGCTGAACACGAGCAGGGTGGTCGCAGTCACGCCGAAGGCCATGCCGAGAGCGCCGTCGACCAACTGGGCACCCACGCCGACCAGCGTGAAAATCAAGAGCTTGAACATCGAGACTCCGACCGAGAGAGCGAACCGTCAGGGCAGCAAAGACCAGCGAGCAGGCTGGTCAGCAACATCCCTGGTCGAAGGCATGGCCTCGGCGGGAGGGCCAGAAGGGCATGAGGGCGAGCGAGGCCGCGGGGCCTGCCTGCGCGCTCGTGCCGTTCACTCGGACTCCCACATCTCTCGTCGCATGCGCGGCCGTCCGCGCACAAGGTTCGACACTAGCTGGAGGGGTGGGCGCGTGTCATCTTCACACGCGCCCAACCGCTCACAGTTTTCGCGCAGAGATCTCGAAGCCCACGTCGCGCAGCCGTGTCACCAGGACGTCGCCGAGTGCCGTGGCGGGGGTGAGGACGCCGGCCGAATCCGGCAGTGCGTCGCCGCCGAGGACGAGGCTCAGCGCGGATTCGCCGAGCATCACCGCGGTGGCGCTGTATCCGGGATCGCCCTTCGCCTTCACTCGCGACGTGTAGCGCGCGCCCGTGGTGGTGGTCGTGTACACGTCGATGGTGAAGTGGCCCTTGCGCTGCGCCTCTTCGCTGGGGCCGTCGCCCGGTGAGGGCAGAACGCGGTCGAGGACGTACCGGGTGGGCGGGAGGGCCATTCCGACGATCAACCCGCCGAGGCCGGCCGCCACCGCACCCGCGATCACCGGTGTGATCGGGGAGCTTCCGACGTTCATGACCTCGCGGTACTTGAACTCCCGACCGTAGGCCCAGTCGCGGAGCGCGTTGCTGCGCCGCACGACCCGGGTGTTGTAGGGACCCATGAAGAAGGGGGCCTTCCACCCCTTCAGGCCGGGTGCGATGTCCTCGCCGTTGACCACGCTCATGTCGGACTGCTTGCCGAGGTCCGGTTCCTTCGAGCGGTCGGGGCTCAGCGAGTACGGCGACGCCGCGAGATGCCGCGACGCCGGATTCTTCTTCGACACGTCCACCTGTGTGCGCAGCGAATCGATCGTGCCGCCGCTGACGCCGCCGCGCACGGACGTGACCACCAGGGTGGTGTCGGTGAGTTCGCCGGCGCCGTCCTCCCGGACCTTCTCGTACAGGACGTGCACCCCGAGGTCGGACGGAATGGAGTCGAACCCGCAGGAGTGGACGATCCGGGCGCCGGTCTCGCGGGCCCGATCGTGGTTGGCGTCGATGCTCTCGCGGGCGAACAGCACCTCTCCGGTGAGGTCGACGTAGTCGGTGCCCGCCTCGGCGCATGCCGCGGCGAGGGCATGTCCGTACTTGGCGTACGGCCCGACCGTCGTCGCGACCACCCGGGTGCGTCCCGCGAGGGCTGCGAGCGACGCGGCGTCGTCGGAGTTCGCGACGATGACGGGCCACTGCGCCGCGCGCGGACCGAGCGCGGACCGCACCGCTTCGAGTTTGGCGGCTGTCCGCCCCGCGAGCGCGATCCGCACGCCGTCCGGAGTGTGCTGTGCGAGATAGTCGGCGAGAAGTTTGCCGACGAAGCCGGTGGCCCCGTAGACGACGAGATCCAATTCACGTGCGTTGTCTGTCATGGCACGACCCTACTCGGCGGTAGGGAAGCGGGAGCTCAGAGTCCGGTACCGGGGTGGGTGGGTGCGAGGGGTACCCGGGTGCGGAGCCGCAGGACGACGTAGCCGACCCACGAGGTGACGACACCGAGCGCGACGAGAGTTTGGATCGCTCCCGCGGCGGATTCCGGGTAGACGACCCCGGTGAGGTAGTGGGAGATGAACCCGGACGAGGGGAGCGGGTCCTGCCCGGCGCGGACCCGGGCCCAGCTCTCCAGGTGGGTCAGCGGGCAGTCGATGCCGACGAGGACGCCGGTGAATCCCCAGGCCACCGCGGCGAGGTGGAGGGCGATGGTGCGCGGCCAGTGCCAGGCGAGAAACCCACCGCACACGACGTAGAGGATGAAGATCAGGTGTGCGACGGCAGTGGCGTCGGCGACGACCTCGTAGAAGACGCTCCCCATCGATGCACCCCTGACATCCGAATTTCCCCCATACGCCATCGTAGGCGTCGCCCGGCCGGGTCCGCCGGGTAACGGGCTCAGGCGGTGCCGCGCACGTCTTCCTTGACCACCAGGATCGGAATGTCGACCTCGAGAAGGAGGCGTTGCAGCCATCGTTCCAGGAGGAACTTGCCGATCGGGGACATGCGCCGGGTACCCACGACGAGCAGATCCGCGCCGCTGCTGTCGACCAGCGCGCGCAGAGCGCTCACCTGATCACCGTCGTGCTCGTTGGTGCGCAGCTCCCACGACGACTCGCCGACCCCGCCACTCTCGAGCGTGGCCTGGATCTCGGCGCGCAGGGCGGACCGGTCGGACTCGGCGTCCTGGCCGGGGTCGTCGTCGAGGACGTGGAGGACGAGCAGCTGTTCCCGTCGTTGCACAGCCTCACGGGCGGCGTGAACGATGGCCGCCCGGCCTTCCGGGCTGTCTCGGTGGACAACGGCTATCGCCATGAAACGCCTCCATTTGCAGGTATCGGTACGACCCCTATTATCCCCGTGCCGGAGTGTGCTCCGGCTGTGTCGATGCTCTCGTACGGAGATCCGAGCGGTGCTCGATCACCAGGGTGAGGGCTCGTAGTCCTTCAGGAAGCAGCCGTGCAGATCGACGCCCTGCTCGCCCTGGACGATCGGGTCGTAGACACGGGCGGCACCGTCGACCAAGTCGAGAGGGGCGTGGAAGCCCTCGTCGGCCAGGCGCATCTTGGTGTAATGCGGCCGCTCGTCGGTGATCCACCCGGTGTCCACCGCGGTCATGAGGATGCCGTCCTCGAGCATCTCCTTGGCGCTGGTGCGGGTGAGCATGTTCAGCGCGGCCTTCGCCATGTTGGTGTGCGGATGCCCCGGACCCTTGTAGGCGCGGCTGAACTGGCCCTCCATCGCGGAGACGTTCACCACGTACTTGCGGCGGGCGCCTGCCGCCGCCATCGCGGGCCGCAGCCGGGACACGAGGATGAACGGGGCGACCGAGTTGCACAACTGCACCTCGAGCAGCTCGATCGGGTCGACTTCCTCGACCGTCTGGACCCAGCTGTTCGTGTGCGCGAGGTCGGGCAGGAGTCCGCCGGCGTCGATCGCGAGACCCTGGTCGATGCGATCGGGGGATGCCGACTTCGCGACCAGTGCGAGCGAACTCACCGCGTCGGGGGACAGTGCGGCGCCCGCCATCGCGGACACGTCGGACAGTGAACCGGCGAGTGCCGCCGGGTGGGCGTCGCTCGTCTTGCCGAACGTCAGGACGTCGGGCAGGTCGCCCGAGGGAAGGGCCCCGGACTCCGCGTCCGCCAGCGCGCTGTAGGCGCCGGGGGAGCGCCGCACCGTCTGCGCGGCGTTGTTGATCAGGATGTCCAGCGGGCCCTGCGCGGCAACGGAGTCGGCCAGCGCGACGACCTGCGCCGGGTCGCGCAGATCGATACCGACGACACGCAGCCGGTGGATCCACTCGCTGCTGTCCTCCATCGCCTTGAACCGGCGGATGGCGTCGTTGGGGAAACGTGTCGTGATCGTCGTGTGGGCTCCGTCGCGGAGCAACCGCAGGGCGATGTACATGCCGATCTTGGCGCGACCGCCGGTCAGCAGCGCCCGGCGGCCGGTGAGGTCGGCGCGCGCGTCCCGCTTGGCGCGGCTCTTGGCCGCGCAGTCGGGGCACAGCTGGTGATAGAAGGCGTCGACCCGGGTGTAACGCTGCTTGCAGATGTAGCACGGGCGGGGTCGGATGAGGGTGCCCGCGGATGCGCCGTCGGCGTTCGACGTGAGCGGGATGCCCGCGGTCTCGTCGTCGATCCGATCGGGGGAACCCGTCGCGGTGGCGGCGACGACCTGACGGTCGGCCTCGGAGACGGCGTCGCGGGCCGCGAGTCGCCTGCGTTTCTTCAATTTCTTGAAGAGGTGACCGACGGCGCGCTGGACCGTGACGGAGTCGGGATCCGCGTCGTCGAGTTCCGCCGCCTGATCGAGAACCTTCAGGCAGATCTCGAGATCCGCCGGATCGATCGTCGTCGTTGTTTCACCCATCGAACTTCGCCCTCTCACGAAGAAGGCCCCGGTTCGATGAACCGGGGCCTTTTCGTCTGTCTCAACTCAGAGTGTCCGAGGGGGGACTTGAACCCCCACGTCCGTTAATAGGACACTAGCACCTCAAGCTAGCGCGTCTGCCATTCCGCCACTCGGACTTGCTTGCCCCCATTTGCTGGGTGCTGCAAAAGATTAACCGATGAACCGCCACGGCCCAAATCGCCCCTCTCACCTGAGCGTTTCCGCTGCTGCGGTGGTAGGAACGTGGAGTGCCAACTACACAGGAAACCCCAGGCCAGGGTCGCGCCGAAGCCGAAGTCGTGGATCTCGTCAGTTCACTGATCCGCTTCGACACGTCCAACACCGGAGAGCTCGCCACGACGAAGGGCGAACGCGAGTGTGCGGAGTGGGTGGCGGCCCAGCTGCAGGAAGTGGGCTACGAGACCGCGTACGTGGAGTCGGGTGCACCGGGCCGCGGCAACGTGTTCGCCCGGCTGAAGGGCTCGAACCCCGACCGCGGCTCCCTCATGCTGCATGGCCACCTCGACGTCGTTCCCGCCGAGCCCGCCGACTGGCGTGTGCACCCGTTCTCCGGAGCCGTCGAGGACGGTTACGTTTGGGGTCGCGGCGCCGTCGACATGAAGGACATGGTCGGGATGATACTGGCGGTCGCCCGCCAGTTCAAGGCCGAGGGGATCGTTCCTCCCCGCGACCTCGTGTTCGCCTTCGTCGCCGACGAGGAGGCCGGTGGCAAGTACGGTTGCCAGTGGCTCGTCGAGAATCGGCCCGATCTGTTCGAGGGTGTCACGGAGGCGGTCGGTGAGGTCGGCGGTTTCTCCCTGACCGTTCCGCGACCGGACGGCACCGACCGCAGGCTCTATCTCGTCGAGACCGCCGAGAAGGGTCTCGGATGGATGCGGCTGACGGCCAAGGGTCGCGCCGGGCACGGCTCGTTCCTGCACACCGACAACGCCGTCACCATCCTGGCGCAGGCGGTCGCCCGGCTGGGTGCGCACACGTTCCCGTTGGTCATCTCCGATTCGGTGGCCGAATTCCTCGAAGCGGCGGGTGAGGAGACCGGACTCGACTTCGACCCGAAGTCGCCCGACCTCGACGGCACCCTCGCGAAACTCGGCACCATCGCCAACATCATCGGCGCCACCCTCCGCGACACCGCGAACCCGACCATGCTCTCGGCCGGCTACAAGGCCAACGTCATCCCGCAGACCGCGGAGGCGGTCGTCGACTGCCGGATCCTGCCTGGCAGGCAGGCCGAGTTCGAGGCGGCGGTCGACGAGCTCATCGGGCCGGACGTCCAGCGCGAATGGATCACGAAACTCGACTCCTACGAGACGACGTTCGACGGACATCTCGTGGACGCCATGAACGACGCGATTCTCGCGCACGATCCCGGTGCCCGGACCGTGCCCTACATGCTGTCGGGTGGAACCGACGCCAAGGCGTTCGCGAAGCTCGGCATCCGGTGCTTCGGGTTCGCTCCGCTGCAGCTGCCCGCCGACCTGGATTTCAGCGCGCTGTTCCACGGTGTCGACGAACGGGTACCGGTCGACGCACTACTGTTCGGTACACGCGTGCTGGAACATTTTCTGCTCCACAGCTGATCCGAGAACCGATACGCGACAAGAGAGGAACCGCATGTCACACGACCCGTACGAGGCACTTCCCGACCTGCCGAGTTTTGAGCTGACCTCCACCGACGTCACCGACGGACAGCCGCTGAACAAGGAACAGGTCAGCGGAATCTTCGGCGCCGGCGGCTACGACAACTCGCCGCAGCTGTCGTGGTCGGGGTTCCCCGCCGAGACCAAGAGCTTCGCGGTGACGGTGTACGACCCCGACGCGCCGACGGCGTCCGGATTCTGGCACTGGGCGGTCGCCAACATTCCGGCCGACACGACCACGCTGGTGAGCGGCGCAGGCGACGACGACGGAACCGGGCTGCCGAGCGGTGCGATCACGCTGAAGAACGACGCCGGATTGCGTCGTTTCCTCGGCGCGGCCCCGCCGGAAGGGCACGGACCGCACCGCTACATCTTCGTGGTCCACGCGCTCGACGTGGAGACTCTCGATGGGGTCACCGCCGACTCGACGCCGGCGTTCCTGGGTTTCAACCTGTTCTCGCATGCGATCGCTCGCGCGAAGATCCAGGGGACGTACGAGCAGTAGCTCGGTAGCTCCGGAAGACGTGGGTGGCCGGCGAATCCTCGGGATTCGCCGGCCACCGGTCTGTGTACGGTCCGTGTCAGCGCACGGCGCCGGCGCCGACCGCATCGGCGACGGAGGAGTAGCCGGCCTCGCGCACCTTCCGGGCCAGCCCCTTGTGGATGCGGCGAGCCCAGAACGGCCCGCCGTAGATGAAGCCGGTGTAACCCTGCACGAGCGACGCCCCGGCCAGGATCCGTTCCCACGCCTGGTCGACCGTCTCGATGCCGCCGACGGAGATCAGCACCAGGCGATCACCTACCCGCGCGTGCAGGCGGCGGAGGACCTCGAGGGATCGTTCGGCGACCGGAGGTCCCGACAACCCGCCCGCGCCGATCGCGGACACCTCGTCGTCCGGGGTGTTCAGCCCGTCTCGGCGGATGGTGGTGTTGGTCGCGACGATGCCAGCCAGGCCGAGTTCGAGCGCGAGATCCGCGACCGCGTCGACGTCGTCGTCGGACAGGTCGGGGGCGATCTTCACCAGAACCGGGACGGTAACGCAGTCGAGAACGGCACGCAGGAGAGGCCGGAGAGATTCGACGGCCTGCAGGTCCCGCAGTCCCGGGGTGTTCGGTGAGCTGACGTTGACCACCATGAAATCGGCCAGCGGGCCCAGTAGTTGCGCGCTCGCCGTGTAATCGGCCGGGGCGTCCGCGGCGTCGACGATCTTGGTCTTGCCGATGTTCGCGCCGATCGGGACACCGGCCCGGCGCTGACGGAGGTGGTTCGCGGCATTGCCTGCGCCGTGGTTGTTGAAACCCATCCGGTTGATCAGGGCGCGGTCCGCGGGCAGCCGGAACAGGCGGGGAGCCGGGTTGCCGGGCTGGGCCTGGGCGGTGACGGTGCCCACCTCGGCGAACCCGAAGCCGAGGGGACCCCACGCGTCGACGCCGGTCGCATCCTTGTCGAACCCGGCGGCCAGACCGAGCGGCGCCGGGAAGTCGAGTCCGAACACGGTGTTCCGCAGTACCGGATCGTCCACGACGAGAACCTTGCCGACGAGCTGACGCAGCGGCGAGAACCGCGTGACCAGGCGCATCGCAGCGAAGGCCAGGTGATGAATCCGCTCCGGAGGAACGCGGAACATCACCCGTAAGAGCAGGTGGTACAAGGAGGTCTCCCTAGATTGCGGGGTCGGGGACATGGTGAGCGGTCTTCCTTCGTTTGAGCAGCACACGGCGGCTACCGTCGGAGTACAGGCGGACCCGGGACAGCTCCCAGCCACCGAACTCCGCCTGGATGGCCAACCTCATCGAAGCGCTGATGCGGGTGACGTCGGGTGGCAGCCGGAGCGGCACGTACTCGAAGTCCTCGGATTCGATCTCCCACCCGGAGGGGAGTCGACGTGAATGCGATGCCATCTACGAACTCCTCGTCGGGATCTGCTGCAGGCCGTCTCCCGTCGCGGAACCGATCAGGAGGTCACCGTTCACGGTATCCACAGTGACAGAGTTCGGCTGCCGGACGGTGGGATACCGTGCCGTTTCCACGCCGACACCGCTCGACAGGTCGAATCCGACCACTTCGTTGGTCTCGGTCAGCGTGACCCACGCCCGGTCGGCGGTGTCGTCGTAGGCGACGGCGTACGGCGCGAGCCCGGCGGGGAACCGCTGGCGGAGCATCAGTGTGTCGGTGGTGTAGGCGAGCAGTTCGTCACCGGTGGTGTCGGTGACGAGGATCCGTCCGTAGTGATCGGTCGTGAGCTGCGTCGCGCCTTCCCCGGCGCGCAGCGCGACACCGAGCGCGGCAGCGGGGACGTCGATGGCGGTGACGGACGTCTGACCACGGTCGAGGGCGGTGAGTGAGTCGCCGACGACGGCAAGCCCGTCGACGGACGTGAGACCGCCGATCACCTGTGACTCGTTCGTGTCGGTGTTCACGATGTGAATCTCGCCATTGCCCAGGCCCATCGCCAGCCGCCCGTCGGGCAGTTGGGCGACCGATCGGACGTCGCCGTCGGCCGGGACGAACACCAGCTCGCCGGTTCGCAGGTCCAGGCGTCCTACCTGCGTGTTCATGGCGAGTAACGCCACACCGCCGGGGGCGAGGGAGACCTGGGCGACGGTGTCGTCCAGCGGAATCACCCGCGGAGGCGCTGTGAAATCCCCCGCCGGGAACAGCAGGACCTGGTTGCCTTCGCCGCCCAGGACGACGGTCGTGCGGGTCTCGGGGTCGAATGTGGTGGACTCGATGGGCAGTCCGAGAGGGTGGACGACACCCGCAGGCGTGGTGTTCTGGGCCGGGGACTGTGCGGCACTCGCGGGCGCGATCGTGATTGCCTGATCCTCGTCGGAGTTCGACGAACAGCCCGTGACCAGTAGAAATGCGACTCCGATACACGAGGCGACGACGCGCGCTCCCGGTCTACCCATGTGCTGCTCCTCGGGGTTCTCTCATCGACCTACACCTGTACAACTGCCCACAAGCATCCCTGATCCGCGAAACGCCCACGAATGCGGTCGGTGCCGAGCGGGTGCCGAGGCGATACCGTGAGAAACATCGACCCCGCGCCCGGCGGTCTTCCGATCGCCGGCCCAGGTCATCGAGGAGAAGACCGTGGAAATACCCGAAACACCGACGTTCACCGTCGAAGACATCTCGGTAGGACCGCACGCACACGGCTTCGGCCGGACCGCAGAAGGTAACTCCTACGCATTCCGGGTGCGCAAGAGCACGATGCACGTCGAGGTCTACCGCGCCGACGTCGAAACCGAGGTCCCGGCTCCCGACGACATCGTGGCGTCGGCGCGACGCTCGGTCCGGGAGATCGACCTGACCGATGAGCGCAGCATCGTCGCCGTCGTGAGAGATGCCGTGTCCGATCCCGATTCCCACGTGGCAGGGCCGGAGGACGGAATCACCGTGCGTGCGGTGCTCAGCCGCCTCGGCGCGGTCATCGACGGGCTGTGAACCCCGCGGTCTAGCGCTGATCGCGGCGGGGGAGGACGAGGGTCGCACCGGTCACCGGGTGCTCGATGACCTCGACGGGGTGCCCGTACACCCGGGTCAGCAATTCCTCGGACAGGACGTCGCCGGGAGGCCCGTCGGCGGCGACGCGTCCCTGCTCGAGGACCACGATCCGGTCCGCGTACGCGGCGGCGAGCGCGAGGTCGTGGAGGACGACCACCACCGCGGTGCCCTGCTCCGCACGGGAGCGGGCGAGACGCATCACGGTCTCCTGGTGGCCGAGGTCGAGGGCGGCAGTGGGCTCGTCGAGCAGGATCGTCTCGGTGCGCTGCGCGAGCACCCGCGCCAGTGCCACCCGGGCACGTTCGCCACCCGAGAGCGCCGTGAACGGCCGGTCGGCGAACGCCACGACGTCGCAGATCCGCATGGCCTCGGCGATGGCGGCGGCGTCGTCGTCGGAGCGGGGTGTGCGTGCCCACGGTGAGCGGCCCATCGTGATCACCTGACGGGCGGTGAACGAGAATCCGACAGTGTTCTGCTGGGGGAGGACCGCGCGGCGCTGAGCCATCTCGAGCGCCGTCCAGTCACCGAGGTTCCGGTCGTCGAGGTGCACGGTTCCCGAATGCACGTCCTGATCGCCCGACAGCGCCGCGAGGAGCGTCGACTTGCCCGCCCCGTTGGGGCCGACGAGAACGAGGACCTCCCCGATCCGCACGTCCACGGAGACGTCCTCGAGCACGGGCCTGCCCCCGCGGGTGACCGCGATGCCGTCCGCCCGCAGCGTCACGGCCCCCGAGGAGCGCGGCGGGGGCATCGGGTCGGTCCGTCGGAACAGGCTCTGCTCGATGGCTTCGCCGATGCGGGTGCGGAGAGAGCGGGATGCCGGACTCATGCCCACCCACCCTGGCTGGCCCGGGTGCGGCGCAGCAACCAGAAGAAGAACGGCCCGCCGACGAGGGCTGTCAGCATGCCGAGCGGGAGGTCCGCGTTCGCCACGAGCGACCGGGCGCCCAGGTCGGCGAGGAGCAGCACGAGCGAGCCGCACAGCGCGCTCGCCGGAATCAGGGCCCGGTGGCCGGGCCCGACGGCGATGCGCATCAGGTGCGGGACCACCAGTCCGACGAACAGGATGATGCCGGTGAAGGCGACGCTGGACGAGACGAGCAGGGCGACGATCAGCACGGCGATCTGACGCAGCCGCTCGACGTCGAGGCCGAGGTGCCGGGCCGCGCTCTCGCCGAGGGACAGCAGGTCGAGTTTCCCGGCGATCATCATCGTGGCGGCGATCCCGGCGACGGTCATCGGCGCCACCACCGCGACCGCGTTCCAGGTGGCCCCGTTGAGGCTGCCCAATTGCCAGAAGACGATCTGATCGCGCGCCGCGGGGGACGCGACGAACGTGAAGAAGGCGATGAGGCCGCCGGCGAACGCGTTGACCGCCACACCGGTGAGGACGAGGGTGACCACCTCGGTGCGGCCCTCGTGCCGGGCGAGGACGTAGACGGCGACGGTGGTGATCAGTCCGGCGACGAATGCGGCCGCGGCTACCGTCCACCCGGCCGCGAACGCGCCGCCGACCACGATGGCGGCGCTGGCGCCGACCGCGGCGCCGGCCGACACCCCGATGACACCCGGTTCGGCGAGCGGGTTGGCGAACACACCCTGCAGCAGCGCACCCGCGCATCCGAGCGCCGCCCCGACCAGGATGGCGAGGACCACCCGCGGGAACCGGACCTCCCACAGCGTCACCTCACCGCTGGGGTGCGCGGGCATCGGTCCGAGATCCAGTCCGATGCGGTGGAGGATGCTGCCGAGAACCTCTCCTGGTCCGGTCGGCACCTGTCCGATGCAGGCCGAGAACACGGCGGCGACAACGAGGGCGATCAGCAGGCCGCCGAGGACGGCACCGGTTCGAGTGCGTGAGGAAGGCTTACCCGGAGCGCGGAGGTCTTCGACGGTCATGGATTGGCGGTCGGGTAGACGGCGTCGGCCAACGCGCCGAGAACACGGCCCGTGTTGGGGCCGAAGCTGAGCAGCACCCCGTCCTGCATGTCGACGACGCGCTGATTCTTGCCCGCCGGAGTCTGCGCCACCCCGGGAATCTTCTCGAGTCCCTCGATGCCGCCGATCGATTCGAGCCCGCCCGTCATCATCAGGAGGACGTCGGGGGCGGCGGCGATCAGGGCCTCGCTGGTGATCGGCGCGAACTGCTGCGTGATGCCCGAGGCGGTGCCGGCGTCGACGGCGCCGAGCGCGTCGATCAGCGAGTCGGCACCCGAGCCCGGGCCGCCGATCATGGTGATCGCGGTGCCGCGCAGATACAGGAACGCGATCTTCAGCGGCTCGTCGCCCTGCGGGGCGCGACTCAGGGCGGCCGCAATCTCACTCTCGGTGCGGGCCGCGAGTTCGCGGCCCTGCTCGGGCACACCGAGCGCATCCGCCACCGCCGTGATCTGGCCGGGCACACCCTCGAGCGTCCGCGTCGGATCGAAATAGACGACCGGAACTCCGGCGGCCCGCAACTGATCCTGCACGGCCTGCGGTCCGATGCTGGTGTCGGTGAGGATCACCGTCGGCGCCAGGTCGAGGATGGCCTCGGCGTTGAGGGACTGCCCGCCGGGGGTCACCACCGGCACGTCCTGTGCGGCGGGGAACTCGGAGGCGATGTCCCGGCCCACCACGTTGTCACCGAGTCCGAGCGCGAAGACCGTCTCGGTGAGCGTTCCGTAGCGGTCCGCGGTCACGATCCGGCTCGCGTCCGTGATCGTCACGTCCACCCCGTCGAAACTGCGGACCGTGACGGGCAGCACCGGCGTGGCGGGGGACGCGAGAGGTTCGGGATTCAGGTCGTCGAGGACCGCCGTGCGCGCACCGCCGGTGCCGCCGGCGCTGTCACCGGCGCCGGAAGCGCACGCCGACACCCCCACCGCGGACACGAGAAGCAGGACGAGAACGGCGAACAGCAACCTGTCCGTGCGGGTCCGGAACACCGATCTCATCGTGCGAGGTACCGGTCGATGTCCGCTTCGAGGGCGGCGAACAGGTCGCCGTTGAGACGGTAGGCGAAGTTGACCTCGTCGATCACCCGTTGCTGGTCCTCCGGAGTCAGGGGCGCGGCGTCGAGTTTCGCGCGGTAGGTGTCCTTGAACACCTTCGGTTTCGGGATGTCGTCGAAGATGTAGAACTGCAGGCCGTCGGTGGTGTACCCGTAGGCGCGTTCGAGCATGCGCCGGATGATCTGCCCACCGGACAGGTCTCCCATGTACCGGATGTAGTGGTGCGCAACGAAACCGGCGGGCCACTCGTACGCCACCTCGCGGAGCCGCTCCACGTAGCGGGTGGTGGCGGGCAGCGCGGACACGGTCTCGCGCCACGACGACCCGCGCAGGAACTCGAGATCCGCTTCCAACGACGGGACCCGCAGCAGTTCGTCGTGGAGAAACGGCGACGCGACGGGGTTGCCGGTGTGGGTGCGCCCGGCGTCCTCGAGTTCGCGGTAGACGAGGTACGTCTGTGCGAGCAGTTCGGCGTAGCCGTCCGAGGTGAGTTCACCGGCGAGGAGGGCTCCGACGAACCGGGACTGCTCGGTCTCCCGGTGAGCGGCGTCCGTCCCGGCCTTGATGCGCTCGGCGAAGCCGACGGTTCGGCGGTCGGCCGCGTCGGCCTCGTTCAGCGTGGTCATGGACTCTCCTGCAGATCTACGGGCGTCGGCCGGTGGGCACCAGGTTAGCCTGCCCTGCACGTGAACTGCAGGTGCACGTCTGCCGGCTCCTGCACACGCTAGGCGCTGACGTCGTCGAGCGCCGCCGCGATCGCGGCGGGCAACTCCAGTTCCTCGGCGACGAGCACACCGGTCAGCTGTGCGATGTCCCTGGCCCCGACGACCGCGCTCGCGACACCCGGACGGTCGCGCGCCCACGCGAGCGCGACGGCCAGCGGGGAGGTGCCGAGCCCGTCGGCCGCGGTCACGACCGCGTCGACCACCCGGACGGAGGAGTCGGTGAGGTAACTCTGGACGTCCTGCGCGTGCGCGTCGTCGGCACCGCGTGAATCGACGGGGATGCCGTTGCGGTATTTGCCGGTCAGGACCCCGCGGGCGAGCGGAACGGCCGCGAACACCCCGATGCCGTGATGCGCCGCGGCCGGAACGAGCTCCTCCTCGACGCCCCGGGCGAGCAGCGAGTACTCCACCTGGGTGGCGACGAGCGTGGTGCCGCGGGACGCGCCTGCCGCAGTGGCCAGTTGCCACCCGAGGTAACCCCGCGCCCCGACGTACCGGACCCGGCCGCTCGCCACCGCGAAATCGAGAGTGGCGGCGACCTCGTCGACCGGCGTGAACGGATCCCACGTGGCGACCTGCCACATGTCCAGGTAGTCGGTGCCGAGCTCGCGCAGGGTGGCGTCGAGCTGGGCGACGAGACCCCGTCGCGAGCAGTCGATCCGCGAGGGGCCCGACGGGTTGATCCCGGAACTCGAGCTCAGGACGAGTTCCGTGCGCGGCACCACGTCGTCGAGCAGTTCCGCCAGGATCCGCTGCGCCACACCGTCGCCGTACGCGGGCGAGGTGTCGACGAGCGTTCCGCCCGCATCGACGAACGCCGCGATCTGCGCCGCCGCCTCGTCGCCGTCCGTGTCCCGACCCCACGTGAGCGTGCCCAGGCCGAGCCGTGACACTCGTAACCCGCTTGCTCCGACCGATCTCTGTTCCATAACCGCCTGCGTCTCGTACCGTAGCTGCAATCCCGGCGTCGCCCCCGAAGATGCTGGTGCCCCCCGGAACCGGCCACCACAGGTGCAGAGTAGTGGGGTATCGCGTGGCAGGGGTCCTGCCACGCCGGATTCTGCCGGAGGTCGCCCTCCCCGGTACCGTGGCGCCGGTGAATTACGAACGCGACATGGGAAATTGGCGTCAGAGCGGCACATTCGACCTCGGGACCGGTGAGTGATGGGCGAGGCGATGTCCTGGCTCCAGGCGATTGTCCTCGGTGCGGTCCAGGGATTGACCGAGTTCCTGCCGATCTCCTCGTCCGGCCATCTCCGGATCGTGTCGGAGATCTTCTTCGGTGACGACGCCGGTGCGTCCTTCACCGCAGTCACCCAGCTCGGCACGGAAGCCGCGGTGCTCATCTACTTCGCCCGCGACATCGGACGGATCATCGCCGGATGGTTCCGGGGACTGTTCCATCCCGAGCATCGCAGTGATCTCGATTACCGGATGGGCTGGTATGTGATCATCGGCACGATCCCGGTGGGTGTGCTCGGCTTCCTCTTCAAGGACCAGATCCGCACCGGTGCCCGCAACCTGTGGCTGATCGCCACCATGCTGATCGTGTTCGCGTTGGTCATCGCGGCGGCCGAGTACTACGGGCGGAAGGTGCGTCCCGTCGAGGACCTGCGTGCCAAGGACGGCATCATCATGGGTTCGGCCCAAGCGCTCGCCCTGATCCCGGGCGTCTCGCGCTCGGGCGGCACGATCAGCGCCGGCCTCTTCCTCGGACTCACCCGTGAAGCCGCGGCGCGCTACTCCTTCCTCCTCGCGATCCCCGCGGTTGTCGCGTCCGGGCTGTTCAGCCTGCCGGACGCGTTCGAACCGGCCGGTGAAGGTCTCAACGCGAGCGGCCCGCAGCTCCTCGTCGCGACCGCGATCGCGTTCGCCATCGGCTACGCGTCGATCGCGTGGCTGCTCCGTTTCGTCGTCGACCACTCGATGTACTGGTTCGTCGGCTACCGCATCATCCTCGGCGTGATCGTCCTGTCGCTTCTCGCGACCGGCGTCGTGTCGGCCACCTGAGATCGGGCGGCCAGGGAGTGCACGACACTAGGCTGGTCCAATGACAGTTGTGCTGCTGCGCCACGGGCGGTCGACCTCGAACACTGCACACACGCTTGCCGGCCGGTCGCCGGGAGTCGAACTCGACGACCGCGGCCGCGAGCAGGCTCAGGCCGTCGTGTCCCGCCTCGCCGACGTGGCGATCGAGGAGATCGTGCATTCGCCCCTCGTGCGGTGCGAGCAGACCGTGGAACCGCTCGCCCGGGCCCGGGGCCTGACCCCCGTGGTGGAACATCGGCTGGTCGAGGTCGACTACGGCGAGTGGACGGGTCGCGAGCTGAAGGTCCTGCTCGAGGAACCGCTGTGGAAGATCGTGCAGCAGCACGCGTCCGCCGCGGTGTTCCCGGGAGGAGAAGGTCTGGCGCAGGTCCAGGCCCGGGCCGTCGCCGCGGTCCGCGAGCACGACGCCCGGCTCGCGGAACTGCACGGCCGCGACGTCGTGTGGGTGGCGTGCTCGCACGGCGACGTCATCAAGTCGGTCCTCGCGGACGCCCTCGGCGCGCACCTCGACGGATTCCAGCGGATCGTCGCCGAGCCGGCCTCGATCAGCGTCGTCCGGTACACCTCCACCCGTCCGTACGTGCTGAAGATGAACGACACCGGGGCCGATCTGTCCGGAGTGAACACGCCACCGGTGTCCGGCGACGGCGCCCGCGCCGAAGTATCCGGATCGGTGCCCGGCGGGGAGGTCCGCCTGTGACGATTGACGGATAATGAACGCAACATGCTGCGAGGAACAGTCCGAGACGGAACAACGAGTGGGCAGCGCCGCAGTAGGGCCCGGCTCCAGCCGAAGGAGGTGCAATGTCACGCGCAATTCACGTATTCCGCACTCCTGACCGATTCATTGCCGGGACGGTGGGTGAACCCGGTGACAGGTCGTTCTATCTCCAGGCAGTACACGAGGCGCGAGTGATCAGCGTCCTGCTGGAGAAACAGCAGGTCCAGGTACTGGCCGACCGGATGGGACTCCTCCTCGAGGAAGTGCACCGCCGGTTCGGGACGGAGGTTCCCCCGCAGGGGGCCGAACTCGACGACGCGAGCCCCCTCGTCACCCCGATCGACGCCGAGTTCCGGGTCGGCACGATGGGCCTGGGCTGGGACGCGGACGCCGGAGCCGTCGTGGTGGAACTGCTCGCCGTCAGCGAAACGGAGTTCGACGAGTCCGTCGTTCTCGACGACTCCGAGGACGGACCGGACGCCGTGCGTGTGTTCCTCACCCCGTTGCAGGCGCGGGACTTCTCGTTGCGGTCCGAGCGGGTCATCGCCGCCGGGCGCGCGCCGTGCCCGCTGTGCGGTGAGCCGCTGGCCCCGGAGGGGCACATCTGCATCCGGACCAACGGGTACCGCCGTGGCCAGAGCTTCGGTCTCACCCCGGAGATGGACGAGGAGGACTGACGGTTGCCTGCCGAGGAGTCCGATCCTCTGGAGTCCGGCGAGCTGACCCTCATCGGCCAGATCACCCACGCCAGTAACGCCACCCTGGTGTGCGACGCGGTCGAGGGCGAGACCACCGTCCGCTGCGTGTACAAGCCGGTCCGCGGGGAGCGTCCGTTGTGGGACTTCCCGGACGGCACGCTCGCCGGCCGTGAATACGCGTCGTACCTCGTGTCCGAGCAGCTCGGATGGGGCGTGATTCCCCGCACTCTCCTGCGGGACGGTCCGTTCGGCCCGGGGATGGTGCAGCGGTGGGTCGACACCCCCGACCGGCACGCCGACGACCCCGGCGGTCTCGACCTCGTCGACATCTGCGCCCCCGACGCCGTCCCCGAGGGCTGGTTCGAGATCCTGCGCGCCACCGACATGGACGGCGAACCGGTCGCGCTCATCCACGCCGACGACCCGCGGCTGCAGCGGATGGCGGTCCTCGACGTGCTGATCAACAACGCCGACCGCAAGGGCGGCCACGCACTCGAGGGGCTCGACGGTTCCGTCTACGGCGTCGACCACGGCATCTGCCTGCACACGCAGAACAAACTGCGGACCGTGTTGTGGGGGTGGGCCGGGACGGAGGTGCCGGGCGCCCTCGTCGTCGACATCGCCGAATTGATCTCCGCGCTCGAGGGCGACTTCGGTGCGCGCCTGGGTGAGCACATCACGTCCAACGAGGTCGCCGCCCTGTACGAACGTGCCGTGGACCTCCTCGCGGCGCCGGTGATGCCCCGGCCGAACGGTCACCGGCCCATCCCGTGGCCCGCGTTCTGACGAACCCGATCAGCGGCCTGCGGGCGGCGGCTCCCTCCGAGGCGGAAACGCGGGTCCACTAGGCTCGCTGTCATGCAGTCTTGGTCCGAAACCGCTGTCCCGTCCGTTCCAGGCCAGGGGCCTCCGCTGCGGTTGTTCGACACCGCTGACCGGCAGGTTCGTCCCGTCACTCCCGGGCGCACGGCCACGATGTACGTGTGCGGTATCACCCCCTACGACGCCACCCACCTCGGTCACGCGGCCACATACCTGACGTTCGATCTGGTGAACCGGATCTGGCGTGACGCCGGGCACGACGTGCACTACGTCCAGAACGTCACCGACGTCGACGACCCGCTGTTCGAGCGCGCCAACCGCGACGGCGAGGACTGGGTCGTCCTCGGCATGCGCGAGACGGCGCTGTTCCGCGAAGACATGGAAGCCCTCCGGGTACTGCCCCCGCGCGACTACGTCGGCGCGGTGGAGTCGATCGGCGAAGTGATCGAGATGGTCGAGAAGTTCGTCGCGTCCGGCGCCGCCTACGTCGTCGACGACCCAGAGTTCCCCGACGTGTACTTCCGCGCCAAAGCGACGGAGCAGTTCGGCTACGAGTCCGGATACGACCGCGAGACGATGGACAAGTTCTTCGCCGAGCGCGGCGGCGACCCCGACCGCCCCGGCAAGGAAGATCCCCTCGACGCGCTGGTGTGGCGTGCGGTGCGCCCGGGCGAGCCGTCCTGGCCGTCGCCGTTCGGTCCCGGGCGTCCCGGCTGGCACATCGAGTGTTCGGCCATCGCCCTCAACCGCATCGGCTCGGGTTTCGACGTGCAGGGCGGCGGCAGCGACCTGATCTTCCCGCACCACGAGTACTCCGCGGCGCACGCCGAGTCGGCCACGGGCGACCGTCGCTTCGCCCGCCACTACGTGCACACCGGCATGATCGGTCTCGACGGCGAGAAGATGTCGAAGAGCCGCGGCAACCTCGTGTTCGTGTCGAAGCTGCGCGGCGAGGGGGTCGACCCGGCCGCCATCCGCCTCGGACTGCTGTCCGGGCACTACCGGCAGGACCGTCCGTGGACCGAGCAGGTTCTCGCCGACGCCCACACCCGGCTGAAGCTCTGGAAGGACGCCGCGGCACTCGAGTCCGCGCAGTCGGCCACCGACACGATCGCCCGGCTGCGCCAGCATCTCGCGGACGATCTCGACACCCCGAAGGCGCTCGACGCCCTCGACGGCTGGGCCCGTCGCGCCCTCGACAACGGTGGCTCGGACGCGAACGCGCCGGGCGAATTCGCTGCCGCCGTGGACGCTCTCCTCGGTGTGCGCTTCCGGCGCCCGTGAGTACTTCTTAACCGCCCGCGGTTAAGAAGTACTCACGGGTCAGGCGAACTCGAAGGCACCCTCCGCGGGCGTCGGGACGCGCCGGCGGAGGGGCGAACCGAGCGCCTGCGCCAGGTCGGTGCCGTCGTGTTCGGCGAGCAGTTCGCCATCCGACCACACGAGCAGCGTGGCGCTGACACTCTGCTCGGCCGTCGAGTGCGCCAGATCGTAGTGCGCGCACCCCGGGACGCCGCCGTACGTGATCCACAGGTCGAACCCGGTCATGAACAGGTCGAGGTCGAATTGCACGCTGAGGCCGAGCAGTTCGGCCCGGCCGTTGTCGTCGACGCCGGCGAACGCCTCGTCCAGCGCCAGCAGTCGCGGTGCATGGGGGTCGGCCGAATCGAGCATGACGTGTGCCGCGGCGAACAACGGCAGGTGCAGCGAGACGGACTGCTCGCCGCCGGAGAGTGCGCTGTGCCGGGCGACCGTCAGCCGGTCCTCGTTGCCGTTGCCGCTGATCAGGGTGAACGAGAACACCCGCCACCGCCGGTAGTCGAGGGCTGATGCCAGGATCTCCGGGTACGAACGCTCCGGGTGGGCGGCGCGGGCGGTTCTGATCTGGTGGGCGAAGTGGGCGCGCATCGTGGCGAGCTCGTCCGGCCCCAGCGCCGAGGTGTCGCGCTCGAGCAGTTTGGAGATCGCCTTCGCGCTGTCGTCGAGGTTGTCGGCGAGCACCCAGTGGACGCCGATGGTGTTGCCGGACGACATCCGCCGCTCCCGCATCTCGGTGCCCATCCGGGCGATGAGTTCGCGGGCGTCGACGGTCCGTTCGTGGATCTGCTGTGCGAGACCCGTGAGCAGCGCGTCCTCCAGGATGCGACGTTCGGATTCGGTGAGCAGCAATTCCTGATCGGAGCGAGCGGACGCGATGCGGGCGGCGAACTCGCCGATCGACGAGTATCCCTCGTCGTCCTGCACCTGCACCACGGTCACGCCGTCCGGGGCGTCCCACTGCAATCGGTAGTCCTGGCCGGCGACCGCCAACTGTGCGTCGAAGTCCTGCAGGGCGGTGGTGAGCGCGGTGCGCGTCGATTTGCGCGCCGAGTCACTGACCCGCACCGATTCGGTGGCGCCGTCCAGTGCGTGGAACAGCGCATCCACTTCGGGCGGCAGGATCGGGGTGTCGCCTTCGGCGTTCTGGATGCGGTACACCAGCTGTTCGGCACTCATCCACGCCGCCGAGCTCGCCGGCCAGGTGTGGCCGCCGTCGACGCCGAGGAGTTCGAGCAGGTCGCGCCGGGCATACGGGGCGAGGCGGGCGGCGTCGGCGTGCGTTTCCGTGAGCGCCAGCCGGAGCGTCTGGACAGCGGTGTTGTACGCGCCCTCGGCTTTACCGATCGCCTCACCCGCGTCCTTGTCCGCCTTGCGGGCGTCGCGCTGCTCCTTCTTGCACGCCTCGATCCGCGCGTGCGCCTCCTCGAGCTGCCGGTCGAGCTGCTCGGCCCCCGCTCCCAGCGTGTCGCGAAGCGTCTCGAGACGTTGGATCTGTTGCGCGAGAACCTCTTCGGCGATGGCCGCCTCTTCCGCGAACTCCTCTGCGTTGCCGCGCGCCTCGTGCAGTCGGTCCTCGGACTCGCGAGTATGCTCCACCTCCTTGGCGTGTTCGCGCCTGCACCGCTGCACCATCTCGCCCTGCTTCTCGAAGTGCCGGACGGCCGCGGCGAGCGAGTCGATCTCGCGGGCGACGTGGGGAGTCCGATGTGTGGACGCGGTGGCCCGGAGCTGCTTCTCCTTCGCGGACAGGTCGGCGATGGCCTGGTCGAGTTCGCGTCCGACCGCGGTCGCCGTGTCCGAGCGGCTGCGAAGCGCGCCTGCGGATTCGGTGACCTTCTTCAGCGCGGTGAGGATCGACCCGGTGCGGGGCAGGGCCTGCGCCGCCGCGGTCGTCCGCGTCAGCAGTGCCGCCGTCGCATCCGCCGACGCCCGGGTTTCGTCGAGGGTCGCCCGGGTTTCCTCGAGGGTGCTGTCGAGTTCGGTGATACGGGCGGCGCGCCTGCGGGCCCGTGCGGTGGTGCCGATGTACTCCGCGTCCGATTTCGTGTGGCGTCCCCGCTGGATTCCCTGCCGGTACGCACCGTCTTCGGCGACACCTACAGGTCCTTCACACAGGTCGAGGGATTCGAGGGCGATGGACTCGAGGAGCCCGCGCACGCGATCGTCGGGAACACCCGTGTCCTGCTCGACCTCGAGAACGTCCGCGAGGGTCTTGCCGGTGGGCCGATCCGCGGCCGGAAGGGCCACGAGGAACTGTTCGGATTCGACGTCGGGGAGCGCGTCGTCGACGGTCACCCAGCCGTCGAGGAGATTCGCGGCCTCCAGCGCGGCCTCGATTCCCGCCGCCGCTGCGGCGTCGACACCGTCGGTGAAGCGGACAAGGCGCCACAGCGGTGCGCCGGTCAGCCGGGAACGGGCGTCCTGCCGGGCGGCCGAGAGCGGTGGGGCGTCGTCGTGCTCGGATTCGATGGCCGCGCGGGCCGATTCGTGTTCGGCGATCGCTTCCTCGGCGGCGGCGACGTCGCGGTCGTACTGCTGACGACGCAGCCGGAGCGAGTCGACGGCGTCCGTGGTCTGTTCCGTCAGCGTTTCCGACAGGGTGGCGGCGTCGTCGTCGCCGATCCGGCCGAGGGCGGTGTCCAGGGAGTCGAACAGTGAAGCGGGCGCGTCGATCTCGGCGTAGAGGGACGACTGTTCCGTCCACCAGGACCGGAGTTCGGTGGCGCACCGGCTGCGGGCCGACTCGACCGCGGTCTCGGCCTCGAGTACGGCCACCTTCGCGGTGTCGAGTTGCTCCTGGCCACGGCGGGCCGCCTCGTCGGCGCGGGTCCGCTCGGTGGCGGCCCTCTCGACGGTGGCGAGCGCGGCCCGGACCGCGCGGATGTCGCCGTCCCGTTCCTCGGCGTGCCCGCGCAGCGCAGCGGTCAGCTGGTCGGTGCGCGCGTTCTCTGGGAGTGCGGTCCAGGTGATTCCCGCGTCCTCGGCGGCGAGGTGAAGCTCGTCCTCGGCATGGGTGAGCGCCTCGACGGCGCGGGCAACGGCGTCACCGGCCTTGTCGTGCTCCTCGGCTCGCTGTTCGAGGGTCGCCTTCGCCTTGCGTGCCTTCTCGGCCTGCAGTTCGGTCGATTTCTCGAGGGTCGCGACAGCCTGCGCGAGGTCGTCGAGCTGCGTCCGTCCCTCGTACGCCGTCGATCGCTTCAGTGCGTCGAGGGTGGCATTGGCCTGGTCGAGTGCGCGTTCGGCGGCGGTGAAGCGTTCCTCGGCGGCCGCTCGGCTCTCCTGGCTGCGGGCCCGGTCGGCCGCCGCGTCGTGGAGGGCGGCGATGCCGGACCGGACGGTCTCGAGACGGGTCGCGAGGTGATCGACGTCCGTACGCGCCTGCTGGCGAAGGTATTTCGCGTACACGCCGACGAAGCTCTGCGCTGCCTGGTCGGCCGCGGCCAGCCCCTCGAGCGCGCGGCCGACCTCCTCCATGTCGCTGAACGAGCGGGCGGCCTCGAGGACCAGTTGCTCGTCGAGCGGTCGCAGACCGTCGGTGAGTGCCTGCGACAGTCCCTTGGGGTCGAGGTTCTTCGCGAGCTGGGGCCGCCGGAGCGTGAGGATGAGGTTGATCAGCTGGTCGTAGCGTTGGACGCCGAGCCCGAACATCCGGGCGTCGATGGCGGCGCGGTAGTCGAGCGGCCGGTCGGTGATGGAGTCGGTGCCGATCTGTTCGCCCAGTTGCTTCTTCGTGAGCGGACGGTCGTCGCTGCCGAGTAGGGAGAAGTCGACGCCGACGCGACCGTCGGCCACGAAGTACCAGCGGGTGACCTTGTCGTTGGTGCGGGTGGCGCGCATGCCGATGCCCACGGTGACGGCCTCGGGGTCGTCCTTCGCGCCGCGGCAGAATTCCATCCAGACGTACGAGTACGCGCTCTCCTGTCCGCGGTACAGGAGGTTCGACTTCATGGTGCGTTCCTCGCCGGCGAACGGATTGAGCCGCCGGGGTTCGATCCTGCCGTCGAAGACGAACGGGAACAGCACTTCGAGGGCCTTCGTCTTGCCGGATCCGTTGGGACCGCGGAGAACGAGGCGACCGTCGGCGAAGGAGAACTCCTGATCGCGGTAGTCCCAGAGGTTGATGATCCCGGCGCGGGTGGGCCGGAAACGCGCACTCGTCATGCTGTGACTTCCTCGCTGTCGTTCGCTGAGCTCTGGAACAGGTCGATCTCGGGTGTGCGGTCGCGGATCGTGACCACCACACCCCGGTAGCGGGCGAGTGCCGGGAGTGCGAGCACACCACCCGGGACCGCCGCGGTGAGGCGCAGCCGCTCGAGCAGCGCCAGCGCCGCGCGTCCCAGACCGTCGGGGTCCGCCTGCCACCCGGCGGCGAACGTGCGCCCGAACCGTTCGGTCAGTGTGCGGACGGTACCGGCGATCCATTCGTCCTCGACGACCGGGAACAGCCGGTCCGCGGGGGCGGGGTCGGCGGGTTCGAATCCGTCGTGGCCGGCGAGGCTGTCGAAGATCCCGGACTGCGGAATGGCGCTGTCGACCTGTTCGATCAGGTCGTCGCACCGGCCCCGCGGCAGCGGCATCCGGGCGGTCTCCGGGGCATCGGGATCCAGTACGTGATCGGCGATCTCCCCGGCGAGCAGGAGTGCGACCTGCGCGACCGTTCCAGTCCCGGGGAACCGGACGTCGGAGAGACGCCCGGAGGAGTCGATCATCGCGACGCCCTCCTCACGCCGTTCCGCGACCAGTCCGGTGAGCAACTCGACATCGGCTGCGGTGCGGGGGAGCGCGAGTTGCACCAGTTCGTCATCGTCCAGGTCGGCGGCGTAGACCACGGGCCGTTCGACGAGGGCACGCCGCACCCGCCGCGCCGTCTCCTTCACGTCCACCGGCCTGGCCGTCCCGAACTCCGAGGTGTCGTCCTCGGTCGCCGAGTCCGCACCGGCAAGCAGTCCGCGGATGGACCGGAGGTGCTGCAGTGCGCGCGGCGGCCGGAACAGGGCGATGACGACGGACCTGTCGATGTCGTACAGCGCCTCTCCCGCATCGGGATTGGCGGCCCAGCCTCCCGCGTCACCGTCGGCGAGTGCGATCGCGCCGCGGGCGGCGAGCCAGCCGACGGCGTCGACGAACGCGTCCCGGTCGGACGCGCGTTCCGTGGACAGATCCACACCGTCGACCTGTGCGGCGTCGGCGGCCACGTGATCGGCGAGTTCGGACAGGGTGATCTGGTTTCCGGCGCGGCCCAGCGCGGCCAGCGCCAACGCGAGGTAGGCGTAGCGGTACCGGTCGAACGTGCGGTCGGTGGCCGTCTTGGCCGGCGTCCCGGCGTCGAGTCGGTCGCTCACCGTGAACAGCCGGGCGGTCGTCTCGGTGACGTCGAGTCGGTACCCGAAGAGCGTCATCAGATCGTCGCGTAGTTCGGTCGCCCACCGGCGGAGCAGGGGAAGAGCGATGCGATCCGGATAGGTCTGTGTCACCAGGTGATTCGACAGGATGACACGGGCGGCGCGCTGATACGAATCGAGGGCGAGCGGCGAGATCTCCCGCGCCTTCACCGAACGCTCACCTGAAGTCCGTCGAGGTGCAGACGTCCCCGGGCGGTGCGCACCACCGTCGATTCGCTGTGCGGGCTGAGGGTCAGCTTCACGCCGTTCTCCGATCCTGTGCTGCTTTTCACTCGGCCGCTGACCGGTACCCGCGCCGTCAGCGCGGCGTTGAGCAGACTCAGCAGCACGTCGGTTTCGGCCTCGTCGAGTTCCCGCTCGTAGACTCCGCCCCGGGCCAGCGACTGGGCGGCGGCGGCGCGAAGTCGTTGCGCGGTCAGCTGTTCCTCCCGCAGGCGGCGCACGCTGCCCTCGTTGCGCTGCACCCGCGCGGGCAGACCGGGCGACGGGGGACGTCCGGTCTCGGCCAGCGTGCGGGAGATCTCCACGGGCTGGGCCTCCCACCACGACCGCGTGTCGGGAATGATGTCGGCATCCGGATGCACCATCGACAGATGGCGCGGACGCCCGAGGTCGAACACGGCTCGGAACAGCGCATGCGCGGCGTCCTCGGTCGGAGTGGCGGCGAACCAGCCTGCGAGGTGACGCAATTGGCTCTCCCTGCTGACACCACCCCTGCGGGTTTCGGTGACGCGGCGCAGCAGCGACAGGACGGCGGCGATGGCGCTCATCGTGCCCTCGCGCAGGCGTTCCGACTCGCTGAGACCGGCCTCGCTCCCGACGAACCAATGCGTCAGGCCCGCCCACCGCGCGCGCCAATCGGCTTCGCGCTCGTCGATGCCGAGGAACACCCGCTCGTCGCTGGCGGCGGCTCGCGCCACCATCGTCTCGACGCCGGTGTCTTCCACGAGCGCGATCGCCGCCGCGAGTTTCGGTGCATAGCGCGAGAGGTCGGAGCTGAACTCGCGCATGTGCGTGAGGAGAGCGTCCTTGTGGGACATGAACGTCTCCGGCGTGATCTCCGTGGTGCGGACGAGGTCGCCCAGGGTCAGGTAGAACTGCGCGGCGCGCCCGGCCATGTCCGACAGCGTCGCATCAAGGCGGTTGAGTTTCCGGTACACCAGGTCGTTGTCGGCCGCGCGGTTCGCCGCGGCCAGGTCGTTCATGTCGGCGAGGAGGTCGGGCAGCGCCAGCCGGGACAGCGACGCGTCGTCGAGCCGGGCTGCCAGAGCGTCCTCGACGGCTCGGAACACCTGGTAGCCGGCCTGGCTGAACTGATAGACGAAGTGCCGGTTCCGGTATTCGGCCAGCGTCGCGGCGCGTGTTCCGTCGTAGCTGCGTTCGAGCACTTCCCAGACGTGAAGTTGCTCGAGCAGTGGAGTGACGTCTCCGGCGCCGAGTTGTCCGGCCGGATCGTCGCCGGCGAGGCCGTCCAGAATCCGGGCGACGTCGGCGGCGTGCAGCAGGACGACGTAGTTGGCGCGGGCGTGGTCGAAGGCCCGCAGCACCCACAGGTACTCCGCGCGCTTCTCCGCCGTGGTGAAGGCGAACAGTTTCAACCGGTCGTCCCGGAGAGGGGAAGCAACCGCCGGGCGCGCTGCACGCAGCCCCGAGGGGGACCGACCTGGAACGCTGCCTGATTCACTCACCGTGACAGGTTATGCGGTCGCGCAGCCGTCGAGCGAACGCCGTGCCGACCTGCGTCATCAACCTCATGTTCTGAATCAGCCCCTGACGGAACACCGTTAATTCACGAATTAGCGGTACCCGGCTCAGCACGAACCACCCACTGTCACCAATGTTTCATCGTCACGATCCGCCCCGCCTCACCCCACCGCTGCACCGATGTAGGGAGGGAGGCAGGCATTCAGAGGACGAACAGCACGAAGACGATCGCCACCAGCACGAGAGCCAGCCCGACCACCGCGGCGACGAGCCAGGACGCCCGGGACGTCGAGTCGGCGGTGGATTCGTCCCCGGCCTGCGCGACGGCGCGAGGTTCCGGCGGTGTCGCCACGGCCGTTCCGCCCGACACCCGGGCGGGGGACGCGCCGACCGCTGCGGCCGACGCCGGGTTGTGCGTGCGCGTCGCCGGCCGGCTCGGGGTTGTCGAGGTCGAGGGCACCGGCTCGCCGACGACGGCGTCGATCACCTCGGTGACGTCGTACGACGGCGGCAGGCCGATCGGGGTGACCTTGTGGGTGGTCGGGTTGAACCCGGCGGCGCGGATGGCGGCACCGAGCGCTGCGGTCTGCTCGGGGCCGGGGCCGACGACACACCGCACACCGAACTTCTCACCGACCGTGGTCGCGAACCCGTGAATGGTCGCGGAGTCCCGCGCGATCAGCCCGTCGCCCGTCACGACCACGGCATCGAGGTTGCTGGGCAGCCAGCCGAACGCACCGAGCGCGGTGGCGATCTGGGCCGTGGGGGAGCCCCCCGAGGAGAAGCGGAACGCCTTGCCTGCCTCGACACCCGAGCGGATCAGCGCGACAGTCGCGCCGGTGTCGTCGACGTGATAGATGCCGACCAATTGCCCGGGACGCTCCGCGATCTCGGATTCGAACCAGGCCGCGGCCGCTTCGGCGTCCGAGACGAGGGACAGGTAGGACATGTCGGCGTAGTCCAGCGCGTCGCGCAGCGCCGCGACGGCGGCCGAGTCCCAGCGGGTGGGGTAGGTGGCCATGATGTCGGGGGCGCCGCCGGTCCGGCCGCCGTGGTCGGGGAGAGGTTCGCACTCCCGGAGCAGGCATCGCATCGCGCCGGCGACCAGGTCTTCGGCGCGGTACCGCGATCCGTCGCCTACCGCGACACCGGCCGGGTCGCCGACGCGGGGAAGGAACCCCGACACGGTGTGGGTTTCGCCGATCGTGTGCGGCGCCGATCCGCCGAGAATTGCGGTGCCGTCCGGGCACATGTGCAGGACGGTGTCCCGGACGATGACGACCGGATCCGGGGATCCTGGATCGTTCGACGCCACCACGGCGGTGGACACGACACTGCCGATCCTGAGCCCGACTCCCATGGACATGCAAGTACCTCTATTCGTTTCACGAACGGATTGCGACTTCCGTCAGGCCCGTTCCGATTCGCTCGGTGAGGCCACAAGATGTACATCCTGCTACCCGAACGCGCTTGTGCGCGCCATCACGCGCGGCGTGGCGTGGTCGTGTTGCGCACACTCGGGTCGTTTTCGCTCCCGGCGTGCGATCCGTCAGGTAATCGTCGGTGCGCCGAGGGCCGTTCTCCATTCGGTCACGTTCTCGGTCATCCAGTCGAGGAGGTGCTCCGCCTCCTGCGGATGGCGACCGGTGCCGGCGAGAAGATCCGCGAAGGCCTGCGCGGGGGCGACCAGACGGACGTTGTCGCGGAAGAGGGTGCGCTCGAAGACCGCAGCCGATCGGGGAGTCGCGACGAGGACGTTGGCGCCCTGATCGACGGGGCGTAGCTCGAGTGCGCCGGCCAGCGCCTCGCCGTGGTCGGCGTAGATCTGGATCTGATGCGCCGGCGCGTATTCGACGAATGCCGCGGCGGCGAGTGACCCGGTCACCGCGTAGAGGTGGCCGGAGACCTTCGCGAGTTTCGCGACGAACGACTGCACCCCCTCGGGTGCGAAGTAGCCGACGGTGGGGCAGTCCTTGAAACTGGAGTCGCTGCTCCAGGCGCGCAGCATCGGCTGCCACCGGACGCTGGTGATGGGACCGCGGGGGAGTCGTTCGAGCAGATCGCGTTCTTCGAGGGTTTCGACCACCCGATAGGTCGCGCCGGTGGACGCGCCGGACAGCCGGACGAGTTGGGGGACCGTCAGCTGACCCGAATGATCGGCGAGGGCACGCACGACCCGGGCGGCAGGATCGCCGGTCAGCTGTGCGGCCGGACGGCCCGGGCCGCGCCATGGGTCGGCGTCCGCGCCCCGGTCGCGCACCCAGATCGCGGGCCGGTCCGCGGCAAGGGAGGTGTTGCCCGTCGCATCGGCGTAGGAGAGACCCCTGGCGTCGAGTTGGCGACGAACCGGCTCGGAAAGGTAACGGGCACAGACGAATCCGCGATCCGATCCGGACAGTCCGTCGGCGAACCGGGCGGCGTCGCCCGCGAGCACTCCTCGGGCGGGGATGACGGAGAAGGACGCGACCTCGCCGTTGGGCGCGCCGACCAGCAGCCGTTCCGGCGCGTCGGCGAGGGAGCGGGACTTTCCGGACGTCAAGGTCCAGCCGTGGGGGAGTGCGGCCTGGAGGGTGGCGATCGCCCGGCGGTAGAGATCGATATCGCGTTCAGGCTTGGGAAACGGCACCTTCGGCTCGCTACCTGCGAATTCGGCGTTTTCCTGATTCGGCACATCGCCAGTCTACTGAATCGGTCCGAGACGGAACCGGAAAATAGACCGAACAATCGTGGTCCGCTCCCAGCGCCACCGAGTAGTCGGATGCCACCACAACTCGCCACCTCCGCGTGAACGGTTCCCCGAGGCCGGGGCGGCGTGGGGGAGTTTCACTCCCTCCGGGGGGTTCAGGGGCGGCGGGCAATCCAGACGGTCCGGCTGCCCCGGACCGTCAGGTCCCCGCGGTGCAGGACGCTGTCGGGGTTGTCTTCCGAGAGAAGGCGATCGAGAGTCGCGCGGTCGTCGGCGGCAAGTTGCCCGTCGAGCGCGGAGCGGATGCGGCGCAGGAAATTCTGTGCGTAGCGTCCGGTGCTCGGCGGGGCCGGGGTTGCCTCGCTGGTGAAACTGCGCTCCTCGACGTCCACGAAACCGGCCCGCTCCACGTGGGCCCGCCAGTTCGGGTGTGAGTTCCAGTCCAACCGCGCCAAGGCTTCGTGGCAGCGCGACTCCAGGCCCGGGCGGCCCAGGCCGAGGTCGTCCGGCAGCAGGCGCGGCAGCGCGTCCATCTCGACGACCACCAGCACGCCGTCGGTGTTCAGCGCGCCGTACATGGCACGGAGCACCCGGTCGGGATCGGCGACCTCGTGCAACGAGGACGCCGCCCACACGACGTCCGCCGCGTCGACTGCCGGCCAGGCGACATCCAGATCGGCGTGCACGACGCTCAATCGGCCGGCCAGTCCCCACCCGTTCGCGGCCGTGCGGAGGCGCTCGAGCATCACCTCCGACCTGTCGATCGCGATCACCTCGGCCGCGGGGAATTGTCGAGCAAGGGTCAGGCTGCCGACGCCCGTTCCCGCCCCCACGTCCACGACCCGGTGCGTGGTCTCCCCGGTGCGCTGTCCGACCCATTCGGCCACCGGGTCGAGGTAGGAGCCGAAAACCTCGGCGTCCAGGTCCAGTAGATCCGCCAGCGCCGCCTCGTGGTCCCGGGTGTGCCCGCCGTGGTGAGGGGAGTGGTGATGAGAATGCTGTGTCATTACTCCAGGCTAGCCACATCCTGCGCGATACGCATACACTCTTGCCTATGACGCAAGAAGTGGGGTTGGACAGCGTGATCCGTCAACGCATCCGAGGCCTTCGGCTGGCCCGCGGCTGGTCACTGGACGTGCTCGCTGCGCGCTGCTTTCTCAGTCCGTCCACCCTCAGCCGCATCGAAACCGGCCACCGCAGGATCGCCCTCGACCAACTGGTTCCCATCGCGCGGGCCCTCGGCACCACGCTCGATCAGCTCGTCGAGTCCGTCGAGGACGAGGATGTGGTGATCCGGCCGCAGCCCGAACACACGCGAGGTCTGACGATCTGGCTCCTGTCCCGCGAACGCGCGCTCCACGGCGCGACCGTGGCGAAGATGCGCATCACCTCCGATCGGCCCGCGGGCCCGGAGCATGTGAGTGTGCACCCGGGCCACGAGTGGTTCACGGTGCTGTCGGGGACAGCCCGCCTGCAGCTCGGTGAGCGAACCATACTGATCGAAGAGGGTGCCGCAGCGGAGTTCTCGACCATGGTGCCGCACTCCATCGGCGCCCACGACGGTCCCGTGGAGATCCTCACGATCTTCGACCACGACGGGGAGCGTGCCCACCTGCACGCCGGTCACAACGAGTAGTGAGGACAGGCATGTCGACTTCCGACACCGCAGGCCAGACGGAGTTTCCGGCGAGCATGGGGAAGGTTTCCCGTCGTGAGCTCGCGTCTCACGGCTATACGCGTTTCGACCAACTGACGACGGTCACCGCCAAGGAGCTGTCGAAGATCCACGGCGTCGGACCGAAGGCGATCCGAATCCTCGAGGAGGAACTCGCGGAGCGGGGGCTCGGCTTCGCGAACTGAGTCGAGCCCGGCCGGGCTACAGCAGGCCGTGCGTGCGCTGATAGGTGGCCGGTGGTGTCCCGACCACGTGAGTGAAGACACGGGTCAGGTGCGCCTGGTCGCTGAACCCCAGTTCGTAGGCCAGCGCAGACCAGTCGATCCTCTCGCCCGAGTGGGCGGCGCCGGCCGCGTCGAGGATGCGGAATCGCTGGATCACCCACTTCGGGCCGATGCCGACGTACTCGGTGAACAGCCGTTGCAGGGTGCGCAGGCTGCAGCCGGCATGTGCGGCGAGCTGGTCTGCCCGGACGATGTCGCGGCGGCGCTGGGCGTCGCCCACCAGGGCTGTGATCTCCCGACCCGTGGGATCCGGAACGGGATCGGTGTGAAGAAGGTATCGCTCGAAGGCGTCGATCATCTCCGCGCTGTCCGTGCCGGTCAGAATTCGCTCCGCGACCGGGCGATCGTCACCGGCGAGCAGATCCCGGCCGGGCTGGACGGTTCCCGAGATCGCGCCGACGCTGCCCCTCAGCAGAGGCCGGAACCCGCCGGCGTGGAAGGCAGCTCCCAGGACGTGGCCGTTCCCGGTCAGCGTTCGGTAGAACGGCGACCGGGAAATCCCGTGCACCAGCAGCTGTCCGTCCTCGGCAGCGACATGTACGCGGGGCTGGGGCACCACCTGCTGTCGATGGGGTTGCGGCACCGACCACCTCACCAGCCAGTGGTAGTCGACGAACTCGGCCAAAGCCTCTCGGGGAGCGACCCGTTCGACCTCGAACCCCGGTGCGGCGGCCGTCGGGTGGACGATCGCCTCGGGATGTCCTGGCACGGTCGGCATTCGCTCATCCTAGTGTCGCGAATGTTCAAGAATGCCACGCTGCCGCGTACCTAGAGTCACGTGTCATGAGCTACTCACACACTGCACGTGGCAAGTTCTCCATCGCCTCGTGGTCGGAATCGATGATCGTCGACATCGACGGCGAAGGTACGACCGCCGGCGACACCTATTACCCCACTCGCGGTGCCAACCGAGCGACCGTCGCGTACTCGTACTCCGGGGACATCGACGGGACGAGCACGGTGGTCTACCTGATCGCATACAAGGCCGATGCCGCGCCGGTGCTCGGACTCGAGCGCTTCGAGGGCTCGATCGGCGGGCACGACGGAACGTGCGTGTTCCAGCACATCGGCAGCCAAGACCAGGGTTCGGTGTCGGCACGGATCGAGGTGGTGCCGGGTATGGGCACCGGCGGTCTGATCGACCTACGCGGCAGCGCGGACCTGTCCATCGCGGGCCCCGGCGACAGCGGCTACGAATTCGTTCTGTCGTACGACATCGGATGAGCTTTCGTCGTCGATCGTGTCTTCGCGCCCGGCGGCCGTCATGTCGTCGAGGGTGCGGCGAGGGGCTTCAGGCCACACGCCGTCGCGAAGCCCTGTGATTCGATGCCGAACGCGGTGTTGGTGCGGGTCGCGAAGTTCGCCAGCGCGATGAACGCGGTCAGTTCCACCAGCGCGGCCGGGCCGAGCGCGTCGAGCAGCCTGGCCGACATTTCGTCGGTGACCGTCGGCGGGGTCAGGGTCATCGCTTCGGCGTACTCGAGCACGTCCCGCTCCAGCGGCGTGAACACGTCCGACTGGCGCCAGCGGGGTACTTCGCGTGCCTTGGTCAGATCGAGCCCCTCGTTGTGGGCTTGGAAGTAGCCGAAGTCCAGGCAGAAGCTGCAGCCGACCAGGCCGGCCACCGCCATGTGGGCAAACGACTTCAGGTTCGCGTCACACCGATCCCACTTCTGCGCTTGGCGACCGACGCTGAAGCTGAAGTTCAGCACCTTCCGGTTGTGCCACGCGACCTCGACCGGCTCGGCCACCTCGCCGAGCATCTTGCGGGACATCCGCTTGACGATCGCGCCGTAGATGCCGGTCAGCTCGGCCTTCGGGATCCGGGTATTGCCGGCCATGATTCCTCCTCCGGTTGTCGTGCTCTCGGCATGAGACACCGGCCACGAACCGAATGTGACACCCGAACCGGAATTGGCGGCAGGAACCTTCGCTACCGCTCAGCCCGGTGCGAGTGCGCGGTCGGCCAGCGCGGCGACGACGGGCGAGAGTGCCTGAGCGTGTTCGAGGGTCAGGTGATTGTCGTCGCGGTAAACGAGGTCGTTGCCGACGATGACGGGGCAGCGCTCGGTGGTGCAGAACAGGGCGGTGAGGTCGGCGTACCGTCCGCCGCCTGCCGCGGTGGCCACCGCCTCGGCCACGACGCCGGCGTCGTTCACCGCGACCGGCCGTGGCGGCGAGCAGGCGGTCGCGTCGTCCAGGTGGGCGGATAGGCACGTCGGCACGGTCGACTGCGGATCCGGGATCGGTCCGAGGACGAGGACGGCCGCACCCGTGGCCCGCAGTTCCGTGACCAGGCGGGTGAGGCTGTCGAGCCAGGCCTGACCGTAGACGGTGAAACCGAAATCGGCGCCGTACCGCCGGGACATGCTCAGCACGACCAATCGGGGCCGTTCGGTCCGCAGCCGATCGACGATCTCGCCGCGCCACTGCTCGCACTCGGTGTATTCCCGCCCGAGGTAGGGGCTGGTGAGTGGGAGGTCGAGAAGCGGGCAGGTGACCTTGCCCATCGTCTCGAGCCGCCAATGATTCTGCTGGGCTGCCGATTCGAATGCCGGGGCCCACATCGCGGCATGCGAATCGCCGACCAGCGCCACCGTCGTCGGAGACGCCACGTCCCCCGACGCGCACTCGCCCTGACCCACTTCGAGCCACGACCGCACACAGCCGTTGACGAACACCTCCGGCTTGTCTGCCGGCGCGTCGGCGAGCGGTGGAGAAAGATTCGACGGGACCGCTTGCAGCCCTGCCGATTCCGCGACCGCTGCCTGCACCTGCGCGGTCATGTCGTGCACCGCCGCGTCGCGCGGATCGACTGCGGTAGGCGCCGATTCGGCCGGCGCAGAGACGGTGAGGGCTGTGGCCGCGGCTCCGTGTCCGACCGGAACCGGCCGCGCGATCAGCAGCACCAGTGCCGCACACACTGCGATGGCGGTGACGGCGCCGCCGAGTACGAGGCTGCGCGTGGCCGAACGACGCAGCGGAGCAGCGAAGCGGACGGGATTCTCGACCAGGACCAGTGTCAGTCCGGCCAGACCCGCGGACACCATGACCATCGCCAGACGATCGGTCAGGTCGAGCGAGCGGCCGAGCACGATCGGCGCGAGCAGCAGTACCGGCCAGTGCCACAGGTACCAGGAATAGGACACCCGACCGACCGCCCGCATCGGCGGCAGCGACAGGCTCCGACCGACCCCCAGCCGGGGTGTGGCACACCCCGCCCCGATCACCAGCACCGTGCCGACGACCGGAACCAGCGCGGCGGTTCCGGGGTAGGGCGTCGTCTCGCCGAGTCGAAAACAGGCGACCACGATCAGTGCGAAACCCGTCCATCCGGCCGCGGCGGCGACCACCGACGGCAGCCGCTGCCAGTGTCGAACCGACAGGGCGACCAACCCGCCTGCGGCCAGTTCCCAGCCGCGGGCGGGCAACGAGAAGAACGCCCACGGCGGCAGGGTCCGGGTCCAGTCGAGTGAGACCGCGAACGACACTGCGGCGACCACGGCGAGCACGATCAGATACGGGGTCGTCGACGGTGTTTCGTCCGCGTCGAGGCGCCGTGTCCTGCGCCGGACGAGCCAGGCGACCCCGATGATCAGCGCCGGCCACAGCAGGTAGAACTGCTCTTCCACGCCGAGCGACCAGTAGTGCTGGAACGGTGACGGGGGTGCGTCGGCGGCCAGATAGTCGGTGCCGTGCAGCGCGAACCGGTAGTTACCGACGTAGAGCGCACTGGCGATCCCGTCGCCGAGGACCGCGCGGGCCTGCAGAGGGGGCAGGAGCAGGGCCGAGCCGATCGCAGTGGCCACCAGCACGATGCACCCGGCGGGCAGCAACCGGCGGGCCCGGGCACCGTAGAACTCGGCCAACCGCACACGGCCGGTGCTGGCGACGTTCCGCCACAGCAGGCCGGTGATGAGAAACCCCGAGACGACGAAGAAGATGTCGACACCGACGAACCCTCCGTCGATTCCGGGCACGCCCGCGTGAAAGAGGACCACGGCCAGCACGGCGACGGCGCGTAGACCCTCGATGTCCGCGCGGAACCTCGGCTCGGCCGGCCGGACACCGGCCGGAGGGCGGTTACCGGATCGGCGTCGCCGTTCCGGACTCGCGACGGTATTCACTCGACCAGCGATCTGTCCATGCGACGCGCCCCTTCAGCTGCAGCATTGAGCTCATGATGACAGCGGTGCCGAGACTTTCCCGAAAGGCACGCCGTATCAGGGCAGAGCGCTCGTGAATGGCCAGTCACACGTGCACGACGACCGACCCCTCGCGAACCGAGGCGGCGTAGGTGCGGACCGAGCCCACACCCTCGGATGCGCAGGCGCCCGTGTCGAAGGCGAACGCGTACTGGTGGAGCGGGCACGTCACGCCGGCGGCGTCGATCTGTCCGTCGGCGAGGGGGCCGCCCTTGTGCGGGCACACCGCATCCATCGCCCGAACGGTGCCGTCCGACAACAGGAACACGGCCACCTGACGGTTCTGCACGACGTACATCCGGCCTTCGCCCGGCGTCAGGTCGCTGACCGGCCCCACCGCGACCTCGGAAGGCCCCTCGACCAGGGCGGTCATCGGACCGGCACCTGGGGAAGCGGCAGCAGCGGGAGCGACGGAGCGAACTGTGCGGGCGATTTCGGCGCGCTGCGCTCCTTCCAGGGATCCCGGTAGCCGTCCACCGCCGTCTGGATCCGCTCGTCCAATCCCGTCATGATGTCCTCCTCGTCTCGGACCAGTAGCGCCTGAAGATGTTCGAGTCCCATCCGCGGCACGAAGTCGTACGTGCGCTCGAGCCATTTCGCGTTCTCGCGGTAGTACTGGATGAACCGTCCGCCGAGTTCCACTACGGCGTCCGGTGATTCGACCGTGGCCAGCAGATCGCCCTTGCGGATGTGCGCTCCGGCGGCGCCGCCGACGTAGATTTCCCACCGGCCGTCGCCGACCGCGACCACACCGAAGTCCTTGCACAGGGCCTCCGAGCAGTTGCGTGGGCACCCGGCGACCGCGAGTTTCAGTTTCGCGGGCGTCTCCAGGCCCTGGAACCGCTCCTCGAGCGCGATGCCGAGGCTGGTCGAATCGCCGAGACCGTAGCGGCAGAAATCGGCTCCGACGCACGTCTTCACCGTGCGCATGCTCTTGCCGTAGGCGAACCCGGACGGCATGTCGAGGTCACCCCACACCTTGGGTAGATCCTCCTTCTTGATGCCGAGCAGGTCGATGCGCTGCCCGCCGGTGACCTTCACGAGCGGCACGCCGTACTTGTCGGCAACGTCGGCGATCTTGCGGAGTTGCTCCGGCGTGGTGACGCCGCCCTTCATCTGCGGGACCACCGAGAACGTGCCGTCGCGCTGGATGTTGGCGTGCACGCGGTCGTTGATGAACAGCGCGCCGCGCTCGTCCACCCAGTCGGGTCCCCAGATGGTGCGGAGCAGCGAGGCCAGGGGCATCTTCGCGGACGCGTCCTCCTTCGCGTCCGTCGCGAGCTCGGCGAACACCTGGGACACGGCGCGGAGATCGCGTTCCCGGATGGTCGCGATGAGTTCGGGCTTCGTCATCGGGATGCAGGGCACATACCAGTCTGCGGAGGGGTCGGCCTCGAGTTCGCCGCCCGCGGCGCAGGCCACGATGTCGGCGACGAGACCCTTGCACGAGCCGCAGCCCTTGCCTGCCCGGGTCTGGGCGCAGACGTCGGTGAGTGTCTTGGCACCGGAATGGACGCACGCCACCAGATCGCCCTTGCTCACACCGTTGCAGTTGCACACCTGCAGGTCGTCGGGGAGATCGGCGACACTCGTCGCGGCGCTCGGGGCTCCGACGTCGAAGAGCATGCTGATCCGCTCCTCGGGCAGCGGCACTTTGCCGTCGAACGCCTGCGTGAGGAAACCGGCCTTGCTGATGTCGCCCATCAGGGTGGCGCCGATCAGCTTGCCGTCTCGGACTACGAGGCTCTTGTACGTGCCGCTGCGCGGTTCGTAGTACTGGACGAACTCGTCGTCCGCCGTCTCCGGTCCCTTGACGCCCATCGCGGCCACGTCGACGCCGGCGACCTTCAGTTTGGTGGTGGTGCGCGAACCGATGTACGCCGCTTCGGGATTGGAGCCGGTGAGGACTTCGGCGAGGATGACCGACTGCTCCCACACCGGGGCGACGAGGCCGTAGGTCTCCCCACGGTGCTGTGCGCACTCGCCGACGGCGTACACGGAACCCTCGTCCTCGCAGCGCATCTGGTCGTCCACCACGACGCCGCGTTCGACCACGAGCCCGGCGGCCCGCGCGAGTTCGGTGTTGGGCCGGATTCCGGCGGTGACGACGACCATGTCGGCGTCCAGGGTGGAGCCGTCGACGAACGACACCCCGGTCACGAGGCCCGCGTCGTCGCGCAGCACGGCGGTGGTCCGCATCGAGGTGTGGACGCCGACACCGAGTTTCTCGATCTCGGCGCGCAGGACACTGCCGCCGCGTTCGTCGAGCTGCTGGTTCATCAGGTGCCCGGGGGAGTGCACCACGTTGACGGTGAGACCCTGAGTGCGCAGCCCGTACGCGGCTTCCAGGCCGAGCAGACCGCCGCCGATCACCACCGCGGACACGTCGTCGCGGGCCTGCGCCATCTGCAGCATGCCGTTGGTGTCGGCGATGTTCCGGAAGCCGAACACCCCGCGGGCCAGGCGCCCGTCGTGCTCGCGCAGTCCGTCCATGTTGGGGAAGAACGTGTTGCTTCCCGTGGCGATGATGAGGACGTCGTAATCGACGACGCGGCCGCTCTCACACGTGACGGTCTTCGCGAACCGGTCGAGTGCGACCGCGCGGTCGCCGGCGTGGAGTTTGACGCCGTTGGCGGTGTACCAGCCCATGGGATTGAGGATCAGGTCCTCGTCGTCGACGGCCGCCTCCCCGGACAGCACGTGCGAGAGCATGATCCGGTTGTAGTTGCCGTAGGGCTCGTCGCCGATCATGGTGATCTCGAAACGCTCGCCGCCGCCACGGTTCAGGATCTCCTCGACGGTGCGTGCGCCGGCCATACCGTTGCCGACGACCAGCAGCTTGCTCGAACTCGGTGTGTTGGCCATGCGTCGAGGCTCCGCCCCGGGAGTGTCGTAACGGCTGCGAGCACGTTACGTGGGAATCAGGAACACCTCACAGCCCTCCCGGAAGTCGTGTCAGGCAGGTGCGCGGTCGCGGGGCATGAGCAGCGGGGCCAGCACGGCGAGGAGCAGGGCGGGCAGCAGGAAACCGGCCGCGGGCGACACCGAATACACCGGGGTGAGGGTGATCGGGGCGAGCGCGTTGCCCATGAATCGCAGCGCCTGCACGACGGATACCGCGCCGCCCCGGTTCGGGCCCGGCGAACCCAGCACGGCGGCGTTGACCCCCACCAGGATGAACTGACCGGCGATTCCGGCCGCGAACCACGCCACGGCCGCGACCGCGAGGAGGGACACGGTCCCGGTGGCCGCGACGAGAATCGCGCCGCCGAACGCGCCGATCAGGACGGCCGCCCGGGCCCCGATCTTGTCGATGACACCGCCGACGAAGCGTGCGGTGAGGATGCCGGCGACGCCGAACCCCGTGAGCAGCAGCCCACGCTGGGTCGGGCTCAGCCCGAAGGCGTCCTCGGCGCGGAACGCGACCAGGAAGCTCAGCCCACCGAGCGCACCCCAGCCGAGGAGTGCGACCGCCCCGATTCTCAGCACCGACGGGGTGAGGGCGTCGCGCAGTCGCGGGCGCGGTGCCCCCGGCTCGGCGGGAGCACTGTCGGGAACACCGATCAGACCCAGCACCGCGGCGACGAGGGCGATGACGAGGAATGCGAGACGCCAGTCGACCTCCGCCGCGAGCCCGCCGACGAGCGGCGCGCTCGACTGTCCCGCGGCTTGGAAGGCGCCGAAGATTCCCAGTGCCCGGCCGAGATGTTTCTTCGGAGTCGAGGCGGCGAGCGCCGCCAGCAGCAGCGGCGTCGTGAACGAGTTCGAACACCCCTGGAGCACACGGGCGCCGAGAAAGAGCGGCAGCGTCGGCGCCACGAAACACGCCAGCGACGACAGCAGGTAGACGCCGTACGCGATCCGCACGGTCCGCGTCTGCCCCCACCGGGCGCCCAGCGTGCCCGATACCAGCATCAGCAACGCGAACGGCAGCAGGTACGCGGTCAGCGAGCCGGCCGCGGCGGACGCACTCACGCCGAGGTCGTCACCGATCTCGGGAAGGATCGAGGCGACGACCCCGCCGCCGAACGGACCGAGGAAACCGCCGGCGTAGAGCGCCGTGCGCTGGAGCGAGGAACGAAGCGACTCGGATGAGTTCTTCGTCACAGCCCGAAGCTGCCGGGCCCACGCCTGCGGAGATACCGCTCGAACTCGGCCGCCAGCGCGTCACCGTCGATCTTCGAGATGGCGTCGGAGATGTCGGTCTCGGCGTCGCCGCGCTCCTCGAGTGAGCGGACGTACTCGCCGATCTCCTCGTCGTCCGCGGTCATCTCGGTGACCGCTTCCTGCCAGTCGTCGGCCTGGGCCGGGAGTTCCCCGAGGGGCACCTCGATGTCCAGGACATCCTCGACGCGTTGCAGCAGCGCCACCGTGGCCTTCGGATTCGGCGGCTGGGACACATAGTGGGGCACGGCCGCCCAGAACGACACGGCAGGCACACCGGCTCGGACGCACGCGTCCTGCAGCACCCCGGTGATCCCGGTCGGCCCCTCGTAGCGGGTCTGTTCGAGCTTGAACCGCTCGGCGGCCTCGCTGCTGTACGCGCTGCCCGTCACCGGGACCGGCCGCGTGTGCGGGGTGTCCGCGAGCAGTGCCCCGAGGATCACCACGGTGTTGATCTGCAGCTGATCGATCAGCTCGAGGAGGTCCTCGCAGAAGCTGCGCCAGCGCATGTTCGGTTCGATCCCGCGCAGCAGAACCACGTCGCGGTCGCTGCCGGGAGGCGAGCACACCGACAGGCGGGTGGCGGGCCACACGATCTCCCGGGTGACACCGTCGACCTGCCGCACCGTGGGTCGATTGACCTGGTAGTCGTAGTATTCCTCGGAGTCCAGCTCGGCGAGCGGCTGGGCGTCCCAGGTCAACTCGAGGTGCTCGACGGCTCCGCTCGCGGCGTCGCCGGCGTCGTTCCAGCCCTCGAAGGCGGCGACGAGGACAGGGTCACGAAGTACGGGCACGCCACTGTCCGCCGCACCGGCATCCGCGGTGTCGGGGGTGTCGTCGGCGCGGCCCGCAGGCGTGACGGGGAACTCACTGGAACTCACCCACCCAGCCTACGGCCAGCATTGGTTCGCGCGCCCACTAGTCTGGACGGCATGTCTGCGCCATTTCACTCTGCCCTGCTCGATGCGTTGAACCAGCGCGTTGTCATCGGCGACGGAGCCATGGGCACCATGTTGCAGGCCGCGGACCTCACGCTCGACGACTTCCTCGGGCTCGAAGGCTGCAACGAAATCCTCAACGACACCCGCCCTGACGTGCTGAAAGACATCCACCGCGCGTACTTCGAGGCCGGGGCGGACGCCGTCGAGACCAACACGTTCGGGTGCAACCTACCCAACCTCGCCGATTACGACATTTCGGACCGCATCCGGGAACTGGCCGAGAAGGGCACCCGGCTGGCGCGTGACGTGGCCGACGAGATGGGGCCCGGACGCGACGGCATGGGCCGCTTCGTCCTCGGCTCGATGGGACCCGGAACCAAGCTGCCGACGCTGGGCCACGCGCCGTTCGCGGTCCTCCGCGACGCCTACGCGGAGGCTGCGATGGGCATGATCGACGGGGGAGCGGACGCGATCCTCGTCGAGACCTGCCAGGACCTGCTGCAGGTGAAGGCCGCCATCCTCGGCAGTCAGCGGGCGATGGAGACGCTGGGGTCGCGGCTGCCGATCATCACCCACGTCACGGTCGAGACCACCGGCACGATGCTCCTCGGCAGCGAGATCGGTGCCGCGCTGACCGCGCTCGAGCCGCTCGGTATCGACATGATCGGCCTCAACTGTGCGACCGGACCCGCCGAGATGAGCGAACATCTCCGCCACCTGTCCAAGTACAGCTCCCTGCCGGTGTCGGTGATGCCCAACGCCGGACTGCCGCAGCTCGGCCCGAACGGCGCCGAGTACCCGCTCACCGCGGAGGAGCTCGCCGAGGCGCTCAGCGGTTTCGTCACCGAGTTCGGTCTCGGTCTGGTCGGCGGTTGCTGCGGGACCACCCCGGAGCACATCCGGCAGGTGGCCGAAGCGGTCCGCCTGGTCGAGAAGGCCGAGCGGAACCCGGTGCACGAGTCGGGGACGTCCTCGCTGTACACGGCGGTGCCGTTCCAGCAGGACGCCAGCATCCTGATGATCGGTGAACGCACGAACACCAACGGCTCCAAGGCGTTTCGTGAGGCGATGATCGCCGAGGACTATCAGAAGTGCCTCGACATCGCGAAGGACCAGACCCGCGACGGCGCCCACATGCTCGACCTCAACGTCGACTACGTCGGACGCGACGGTGCCGTCGACATGGCCGCCCTCGCAAGCCGGTTCGCGACGTCGTCGACGCTGCCGATCATGCTCGACTCCACCGAGCCCGCGGTCCTGCAGGCCGGCCTCGAGCACCTCGGCGGCCGGTGCGCCGTGAACTCGGTCAACTACGAGGACGGCGACGGACCGGACTCGCGGTTCCAGAAGATCATGCGGCTCGTCACGGAGCACGGTGCCGCCGTCGTCGCGCTGACCATCGATGAGGAGGGCCAGGCGCGCACCGCGGAGCACAAGGTCCGCATCGCCGAGCGTCTGCTCGAAGACCTCACCGTGAACTGGGGTCTCGACGAGTCCGACATCATCATCGACGCGCTGACCTTCCCGATCTCCACCGGTCAGGAAGAGGTCCGCCGCGACGGCATCGAAACGATCGAGGCGATCCGCGAGCTGAAGAAGCGGCATCCGCGGGTGCACTTCACCCTCGGCGTGTCCAACATCTCGTTCGGTCTCAACCCGGCGGCCCGGCAGGTCCTGAACTCGGTGTTCCTGCACGAGTGCACCGAGGCCGGCCTGGACACGGCCATCGTGCACGCGTCGAAGATCCTGCCGATGGCGCGGATCCCCGACGAACAGCGGGAAACGGCTCTCGACCTGGTCTACGACCGCCGCCGTGAGGGCTACGACCCGCTGCAGAAGCTGATGGAACTGTTCGAGGGCGTCTCCGCGGCGTCGGCGCGCGAATCCCGTGCCCAGGAACTGGCGGCGCTGCCGCTGTTCGAGCGGCTGGAACGCCGCATCGTCGATGGTGAACGCAACGGCCTCGACGACGACCTCACCGCGGCGATGGAGGAGAAGCCGCCGCTCGCGATCATCAACGAGACGCTGCTGTCCGGCATGAAGACCGTCGGCGAACTCTTCGGGTCCGGGCAGATGCAGCTGCCGTTCGTGCTGCAGTCCGCCGAGGTGATGAAGGCGGCCGTGGCATACCTCGAACCGCACATGGAGGCCACCGACGAGGACGGCAAGGGCCGGATCGTCATCGCCACCGTGAAGGGCGACGTCCACGACATCGGCAAGAACCTCGTCGACATCATCCTGAGCAACAACGGGTACGACGTGGTGAACCTGGGCATCAAGCAGCCGATCGCGACGATCCTCGACGCGGCGATCGAGCAGAAGGCCGACGTCATCGGCATGTCCGGGTTGCTCGTGAAGTCGACCGTGGTGATGAAGGACAACCTGCAGGAACTCAACGCCAAGGGTGTCGCGGAGAAGTTCCCCGTCCTCCTCGGCGGTGCCGCGCTGACCCGTTCCTACGTGGAGAACGACCTGGCCGAGGTGTACGAGGGCGACGTCAGCTACGCGCGTGACGCGTTCGAGGGCCTGCACCGGATGGACGAGATCATGGCCGTCAAGCGTGGCGGCGGACCCGACCCGGACAGTCCGGAAGCGATCGCGGCCCGCGAGAAGGCGGCCGAACGGAAGGCACGGCACGAGCGGTCCAAGCGGATCGCGGAGAAGCGCAAGGCGGCCGAGACCCCGATCGAGGTGCCGGAGCGATCCGACGTGGCCACCGACATCGTCGTCCCGAGCCCGCCGTTCTGGGGCAACCGGATCGTCAAGGGCGTCTCGCTGTCGGACTACTCCGGGCTGTTGGATGAGCGCGCCCTGTTCCTCGGGCAGTGGGGTCTGCGCGGGCAGCGTTCCGGCGACGGTCCCACTTACGAGGAATTGGTGGAAACCGAGGGCCGCCCCCGCCTGCGGTACTGGCTCGACCGGCTGAGCACCGAGGGAATCCTCGCGCACGCCGCCGTCGTGTACGGCTACTTCCCCGCCGTGTCCGAGGGCGACGACGTGGTCGTGCTCACCGACCCGACACCCGACGCCGAGGAACGCTTCCGGTTCACGTTCCCGCGCCAGCACCGCGACCGCTTCCTATGCGTCGCCGACTTCGTCCGGTCCCGCACCGAGGCGAAGGAGACCGGCCAGGTCGACGTGTTCCCCATGCAGCTCGTGACCATGGGGCAGCCGATCGCGGACTTCGCGAACGAGCTGTTCGCCGCCAACGCGTACCGCGACTACCTCGAGGTGCACGGCATCGGCGTGCAGCTGACGGAATCGCTGGCCGAGTACTGGCATCAACGGGTCCGCGAGGAACTCGTGCTGCCCGGCGGTCACAACGTGGCCGAGCAGGACCCGTCCGAGGTGTCCGGATTCTTCGACCTCGCCTACCGCGGTGCCCGCTACTCCTTCGGGTACGGTGCCTGCCCCAACCTGGAGGACCGCGCGAAGATGGTCGCTCTGCTCGAACCCGAACGGATCGGTGTGAAGTTGTCCGAGGAATTGCAGTTGCATCCCGAGCAGTCCACGGATGCGTTCGTGCTGCACCACCCCGAAGCGAAGTACTTCAATGTCTGATGCATTCGACGGTCTCGCAGGTGTTCTGTGGGACATGGACGGAACGCTGCTCGATTCCGAGAAGATGTGGGACGTCGCGGTCCGCGAGTTGTCGCTGCACCTCGGCGGTCCGATGACCGAGGAAACGCGGCTGAAGACGATCGGTGCGTCGAGCGCCAACGCTCTCGGCGTCATCTTCGACGCCCTCGGGCTCGACCGGGATCCGGCGGCGCTCGCCGAGGCCAAGGAGTGGATGTTCACCCGCGTCGAGGAATTGTTCGGCGACGGGATCCCGTGGCGACCGGGCGCCCACGACGCACTGCGGACCGTCCGGGCGCACGGTCTGAGGTCGGCGCTGGTGACCAACACCGAGCGTCGGCTCACCGAGCGGGCACTCGAGACACTCGGCAGGCACCACTTCGACCACTCGGTGTGCGGCGACGAGGTGCCGGCGGGCAAACCGCATCCCGACCCGTACCTGCGGGGCGCGGAACTGCTGGGACTGGATCCGTCGCAGTGCCTGGCCATCGAGGACTCGCCCACCGGTGCGGCGTCCGCGCAGGCCGCGGGGTGCGTCGTCCTGATCGTTCCGTGCGAGATCGTGGTGGCCGACGGCCCGGGGCGGGTGTTCCGGGACAGTCTCGAGGGTCTCACCGGTTCCGACCTGGCCGAGGTGTGGGCGCAGCGGAGTGCCGTCCGTCTCTAGGTAGTCTGGTTTGCCGTGGCTGTCCCGAAAATCGTGCTGTTCTACGTGTTCACTCCGCTCGCCGACCCGGAGGCGATACGGCTGTGGCAGTACACACTCGCCGAGGCGAACAACCTGACCGGTCGGATTCTCGTCTCCGAGCACGGCATCAACGCGACGGTCGGTGGTGACATCCACGACGTCAAGCGGTACGTGAAGGGGACGCGCAGCTACGCCCCGTTCAAGGACGCCGACATCAAGTGGTCGAACGGGCTCGGTGACGACTTCCCGCGGCTGAGCGTCAAGGTGCGATCGGAGATCGTGACGTTCGGTGCGCCGGGCGAGCTGAAGGTGGATGCGGACGGTGTCGTCGGCGGTGGTACCCACCTGGCACCGGACGAGGTGCACCGCCTGGTCGAGGGTCGCGGTGACGACGTCGTCTTCTTCGACGGACGCAACGGTTTCGAGGCGGAGATCGGCCGATTCCGGGACGCCGTCGTGCCCGACGTGTCCACCACGCGCGAGTTCGTGCACGAACTCGACAGCGGCAAGTACGACCATCTGAAGGGCAAGGCCGTCGTCACCTACTGCACCGGGGGAGTGCGGTGCGAGGTCCTGTCCTCGCTGATGCGCTCGCGCGGGTTCGGCGAGGTCTATCAGCTGGACGGCGGCATCGTCCGCTACGGCGAGGCGTTCGGTGACACGGGCCTGTGGGAGGGGTCGCTGTACGTCTTCGACAAACGGATGAACATCGAGTTCAGCGATCAGGCCAAGACTCTGGGGCGCTGCAGCAAGTGCGGGGGTCCGACGTCCCGGTACGAGAATCTGCCGGACGACCGGGGCCGCGAACTGGTGCTCGTCTGCGCCGGCTGCACCGAGAATCGGGCGGGCTGAGGTGGCGGGGGCGCCCCTGCCGGTCCGCAACGGCCTCGGTCCCGACCGCATCCGGATGCCGGCAGGCGTCGGCGCGAAGACGGTCGCCGAATTCCTGGTCGAGACGTACCCGGACGAGCGCGCGCACTGGCTGTCGCTGATCGACGGCGGGGAAGTCGTCGACGAGCACGGCAGGGTGGTCGACCGCGGGACCCGTTATGCCCCGACCCGTTTCGTGTACTTCTACCGCGACCCCGCACCCGAGATCCCGGTTCCGTTCGAGATCGACGTCCTGCACCGCGACGACCACCTCGTGGTGATCGACAAACCCCATTTCCTCGCGACCATTCCGCGGGGCGCGCACATCACCGAGACGGCGGTGGTGCGGCTGCGGAGGGCGCTCGACCTGCCCGACCTCACACCGGCCCACCGGCTCGACCGGATGACGGCCGGCGTCCTGGTGTTCCTGATCAGGCCGGAAGACCGCAGACCGTATCAGGAACTGTTCGTCTCCCAGCAGGTCACCAAGGAATACGAGGCTGTCGCCGGACACGATCCGACGCTCGCGTTTCCGCGGACCATCCGCAGCCGCATCGTCAAGGAACACGGGATCATGACGGCCACGGAGGAACCGGGAGAACCGAACAGCGAGACCGTAGTCGAGCTGATCGAGACCCGAGACGGCCGCGCGCGGTACCGGCTGCTGCCGAAGACCGGCCGGACGCACCAACTGCGGTTGCACATGTCGTCGCTGGGGCTGCCGATCGAGGGCGACAACTACTACCCGGACTTCCGCCGGTCCGAGCCCGGCGACTTCTCGACGCCGCTGCGGTTGCTGGCGCGGGCCATCGAGTTCACCGACCCCCGTTCGGGCGAGGTCCGCCGGTTCGAGAGTCGCCGCACACTCGGGTGGTGACCGGTTCGGAGAGGTCCGCGGCGGCGTGAAACAATGGGTCCTCGTGAAGACCTTCGAATCCCTGTTCGCCGAGCTGACCGAGCGTGCCGCTACCCGCCCCGAGGGGTCCGGCACCGTTGCCGCCTTGGACGCCGGCGTCCATTCGCAGGGAAAGAAGATCCTCGAAGAGGCGGGTGAGGTGTGGATCGCCGCCGAGCACGAGAGCGACGAGGCACTCGCCGAGGAGATCTCTCAGCTGCTGTACTGGACGCAGGTGCTGATGGTGGGTAAGGGCCTGAAGCTCGAGGACGTCTACCGACATCTGTGATCGGTGATCGAGACTCCTCCACCCGCTCCCGAAAGGAACCCTCAGCCATGCTGCGCGTCGCAGTCCCCAACAAGGGCTCGCTGTCCGAGTCCGCCGCCGAAATCCTCAGCGAGGCCGGCTACCGCCGTCGCACCGACTCCCGTGACCTGACCGTCCTCGACCCGTCCAATCAGGTCGAGTTCTTCTTCCTGCGCCCCAAGGACATCGCGATCTACGTCGGATCCGGTGAACTCGATCTCGGCATCACCGGCCGCGACCTCGCCCGCGACTCGGGGGCCTCCGTCTCCGAACGGCTGTCGCTCGGCTTCGGCCGTTCCACGTTCCGGTACGCCGCCCCCGCGGGCAAGGACTGGTCGGTCGAGGACCTCGCCGGACTCCGGATCGCCACGTCCTACCCCAACCTGGTGCGCGACGACCTGTCCGCACGCGGCATCGACGCCTCGGTCATCCGCCTCGACGGCGCCGTGGAGATCTCGGTCCAGCTCGGCGTCGCCGACGCCATCGCCGACGTCGTCGGCTCCGGCCGCACGCTGCGCCAGCACAACCTGGTCGCGTTCGGCGACACCCTGTGCGATTCCGAAGGCGTGCTCATCGAGCGCGCCGGTTCGCCCGACGACGATTCCGCGCGCAACCAGCTGGTCGAGCGGGTGCGCGGTATCGTCTTCGCGCAGCAGAACCTGATGCTCGACTACGACTGCCCCAAGACGATCCTCGACGACGCGTTGAAGATCACCCCGGGCCTGGAGTCGCCGACACTGTCGCCGCTCGCCGACGAGAACTGGGTCGCGGTCCGGGCGATGGTGCCGATCAAGGGCCACAACGGAGTCATGGACGAACTCGCGGACCTTGGCGCCAAGGCCATCCTCGCGTCCAACATCCGGTCCTGCCGCGCACTCTGATCTCGTTCTGCCGCAACACGATCCGCGCCCGCTCCGCCCGCAACACGATCCGCGCCCGCTCCGCTCAGGGGCGGGCGCGGACCTGTACGGTCTGGGCGATCCGGCCGACGGCGCCGGTCTCGTCGTAGAGCACGCCCGCGCACATGCCCACTCCGTCGGGTCCGATGGAGGTTTCGGAGCTGACCCCCACCCAGTCGCCCTCGGGGACCCGGAAGATGTGCACGGTGAGGTCGGTGTTGAGGAACGTCCAGTCCGCCGGGTCGAGTTTCGATCCCACACCGTTCGCGATGTCCGCGATGGAGAACAGCCGCTCGAGCGGCGTCATGGTCTCGCCGAGAACCAGTGCGGGCCGCGGCTTCGCCCACAGCTTGCCCGGGCCCTCGCATCCCATCTCGGCGATCCACCGCCAGTCGAGGGTCGTCAGGTAGCCCGAATTCCAGACCTCGCCGAACTTGCCGTCCCGGCCGGTGGACCGCGGTTCGAGTGGCGGGTCGACGACGTGGACGGCGTCGCTGGTGTCGACGGTCTCCATCCGCCACGCCGAGCCCCGCGCGACGGCACGGGGCCGGTCGCCGACGGTCCACAATTCGGCGACCACCAGCTCCACCCGGCGTCCCGGTCGCTGCACCCAGGACCGGACCTCGAGTTCGGCGATCGGGATGGGACCGAGGATCTCGACCACGACCCGCGTGAGACGCACGTCGTCGCGTGGGGCGCAGCGCTCGAGTGCCCGCACGAGCAGCGCGGACGGGGGAGCGCCGTGCTGCATCGTCTCGGCCCACACACTGATCGTCAGATCCGTGCTGTCGAACCGCTCGACGGTGATCTTCTGGTCCGAGCCCACTTCCGGCGCACTCAGTGCTTCCGAACCGAGTGGTACGTAATAGGACTCGGAACTCATTCGACAATCTCCTCGAAACCCGGTGCGTCTTCTGCGGGCCCCTCCGGCCATCCCGGGTAGGGAGGCGGCGTTCCGCCGAACGAGGGGCACAGGGACTTATGATCACACCAGTCGCAGAGCCGGCTCGGCTTGGGTCGGAAATCGCCGGTGACCCCGGCCGCCAGGATGGCCTTCCAGATCGCCGACAGCGTGCGCTCGAACCGCAGCAGTTCGTCCTCGTCGGGTGCGTAGGTGAGGACCGTGCCGGACGCGAGGTACAGCAGCCGCAACTGCGCGGGGACGATGCCGCGGGTGCGCAGCAGGACCAGCGCGTAGAACTTCATCTGGAACAGTGCCTTGGACTCGGACATCTCGCGTGGTGCACGGCCGGTCTTGTAGTCGACCACCCGCACCTCCCCGGTGGGGGCGACGTCGATGCGGTCGACGAATCCGCGGAGCAGCACCCCGTCGGCGAGTTCGGTCTCGACGCGCTGTTCGCACGATTCGGCCTCGAACCGGGTGGGGTCCTCGAGCTCGTAATACGCGGTGACGAGGGACCGCGCCTCGTCGAGGAACGTGTCGCGTTGGTCCTCGGGGACCAGGTCGATCAGGTCGGGGGCTTCGGCGAGAATGCGCTCCCACGACGGGAGGACCAGATCGACAGCCTTCTGCGGAACGCGTTCGGCCGCGGGCAGCCCGAACAGGGTCTCCAGTGCGGCGTGCACGACCGTGCCCTTCACCTGCGCGCGCGACGGCGCCTCGGGGAGCCGGTCGACCGCGCGGAAACGGTAGAGGAGCGGGCACTGCTTGAAGTCGCCGGCACGGGACGGTGACAGGGCGGGGCGCCTGCGGGTGGCCGAAGTGTCGCCGGGTTGTGACGGGGAACCCTGTGTGACGGGGGCTGGCGACTCTGAGATGCTCACACCTGGCAGGGTAGGCCCCCGGTCCGACAGTCGAGTCGGGGCGCGGTGTGGGCGTCGGACGGCGCCGGACGAACAGGCTGAGGAGTCGGTGAAGATGGTGGGACGCGAAACGCGACCGAGCGGACCGTTTCGGGTGGGCGATCGCGTCCAGTTGACGGACGCCAAGGGCCGGCACTACACGGTCAACCTGGAGGCCGGCAAGGAGTTCCACACCCACCGCGGCGGCATCCTGCACGACGACCTGATCGGCACCGACGAGGGCAGCGTGGTCAAGTCGACCAACGGCACCCCGTACCTCGCGCTGCGACCGCTGCTCGTCGACTACGTCCTGTCGATGCCCCGTGGGGCGCAGGTCATCTACCCGAAGGACGCCGCGCAGATCGTCCACGAGGGTGACGTCTTCCCCGGCGCCCGCGTGCTCGAGGCCGGCGCCGGCTCGGGCGCGCTGACGTGCTCACTGCTGCGGGCGGTCGGACCGGAAGGCCGGGTCATCTCGTACGAGGTGCGCGACGACCACGCCGAACACGCGGTCCGGAACGTCGAGACGTTCTTCGGGGAACGCCCCGAGAACTGGGACCTGACCATCGCCGACGTCGCCGAGTTCGACGCCGAGGCGGCGGGCGGTCAGGTCGACCGGGTGGTCCTCGACATGCTCGCCCCCTGGGACGCGCTGCCCGCGGTGTCCAAGGCGCTGGTTCCCGGCGGTGTGCTCATCGTCTACGTCGCCACTGTGACGCAGCTCTCGAAGGTGGTCGAGGCGATGCGCGAGCAGGAGTGCTGGACCGAGCCGCGGTCCTGGGAATCGATCGTCCGCGGGTGGCACGTCGTCGGGCTCGCCGTGCGCCCGGAACACCGGATGCAGGGCCACACCGCGTTCCTGGTGAGTGCCCGGCGTCTGGCCGAGGGAACCGTCACCCCCAAGCCGCAGCGCCGGTCGGGCAAGGGCTGAGACACGCTTCGGCGGCGCCCGGACAGGACGCCGCCGAAGGAGGGAAAACTAGCAGCCGGCGCGTGCCATGCCCAGCAGGGTGCACGTGCTCTCGTCCGACACCTTCCAGGTGCCGTCGACGTTCTGCCACGTCCACGCGGTCGGAGCGGCCGTGCCGTGCGGGCTGACGATCGCGACGTTCGCCGTCGCGGTATCGCCCTCTACCTGCACATCCGTGACCGTGAAGGACACCGGGTAGTTGGCCATGGCCGCCGTCATGGCCTCGAGATTCGGGCGGCGTTCGTCGCCGTCGACGACCACGACGGTCTTCTCGTCGACCGGTCGGGCGGGGTCCACGAGGACCTGGAGCGTACCGAGCAGTTCGTCCGACGTGGGGGCGGCAGTCGCCTCGCTCGCCGCGGACGACGTGGCCGCGGACGTCGTCGCCGCGGTGTCGGACGCGTCGTCGGACGAGCAGGCCGACATCCCGAGCGCGAGGACCACCGCGCCCACGGCAACCACGGACCTACCGATGAAAGATGTTCCGTTCAGGGGCTTGCGGATTATCACGACGAACCCTTTCGTTACACAGAACAGAGAGAAACTGCTCGACAGGTAGGTAAGGCTAACATGAGAGGTTCGGTGGCCCAGGGCGTCACGTATGCCGATTCGCAATCGGCAGAATCCGTGTCACGGCGCAGAATTCGGGCAGTGCCGGTAGCGTTGATAGATCTCATTGGGAGGAGACGCACATGAGCTCGACAGAGAACCCCGATTCGGTTGCGGCCGCACGAGAGCTCGAGGCGTTGCGCGCAGAGGCGTCGGCACTGCGCAGGCAGCTCGCGGAGTCGCCGGAACAGCTTCGTGAGATGGAATCGCGAGTGGACTCGCTGTCCATCCGGAACACCAAGCTGATGGACACCCTCAAGGAGGCCCGTCAGCAGCTCATCGCCCTTCGAGAAGAAGTCGATCGCCTCGGCCAGCCGCCGAGCGGGTACGGCGTGCTGCTCGGAGTGCACGACGATCAGACCGTGGACGTGTTCACCTCCGGACGCAAGATGCGGTTGACCTGCTCCCCGAACGTCGACGCCGAGACCCTCAAGCTCGGCCAGACCGTGCGCCTCAACGAGGCGCTCACGATCGTGGAAGCGGGCAACTTCGAGCGTGTGGGTGAGATCAGCACGTTGCGCGAGGTCCTCGACGACGGTCAGCGCGCCCTCGTGGTCGGCCACGCCGACGAGGAACGGATCGTGTGGCTGGCCGAACCCCTCGCGACCGTCTTCGAGGAGAGCGAGAGGGAGTCGATCGCGTACGACGCGGAATCGCCCACCCGCAAACTTCGGCCGGGCGACTCCCTCCTCGTCGACACCAAGGCCGGGTACGCGTTCGAGCGGATCCCCAAGGCCGAGGTCGAGGATCTGGTCCTCGAAGAGGTTCCCGACGTGCACTACGACGACATCGGCGGCCTCGGACGGCAGATCGAGCAGATCCGTGACGCCGTCGAGTTGCCGTTCCTCCACAAGGACCTGTTCCACGAATACGAGCTGCGGCCACCGAAGGGTGTGCTCCTCTACGGTCCGCCCGGGTGCGGTAAGACGCTCATCGCCAAGGCGGTCGCCAACTCGCTCGCGAAGAAGATCGCGGAGGCCCGGGGTCAGGACAGCAAGGAAGCCAAGTCCTACTTCCTCAACATCAAGGGCCCCGAGCTGCTGAACAAGTTCGTCGGCGAGACCGAGCGGCACATTCGGCTGATCTTCCAGCGGGCCCGGGAGAAGGCGTCCGAGGGCACCCCGGTGATCGTGTTCTTCGACGAGATGGATTCGATCTTCCGTACCCGTGGGTCGGGTGTCTCCTCCGACGTCGAGACCACCGTCGTGCCTCAGCTGCTCAGTGAGATCGACGGCGTCGAGGGACTCGAGAACGTCATCGTGATCGGCGCGTCGAACCGCGAGGACATGATCGACCCCGCGATCCTGCGTCCCGGCCGCCTCGACGTGAAGATCAAGATCGAACGCCCCGACGCGGAGTCGGCGCAGGACATCTTCTCGAAGTACCTCGTCGAGACGCTGCCGGTGCACAGCGACGACATCGCGGAGTTCGGCGGCGACCGCACGGCCTGCATCCGGGTGATGATCGAACGGGTCGTCGACCGCATGTACGCCGAGAGCGAGGAGAACCGCTTCCTCGAGGTCACGTACGCCAACGGCGACAAGGAGGTCCTGTACTTCAAGGACTTCAATTCCGGCGCGATGATCCAGAACATCGTCGACCGCGCCAAGAAGTACGCGATCAAGTCGGTGCTCGACACCGGTGCCCCGGGCCTGCGGGTCCAGCACCTGTTCGACTCCATCGTCGACGAGTTCTCGGAGAACGAGGACCTGCCGAACACCACCAACCCCGACGACTGGGCCCGGATCTCGGGCAAGAAGGGTGAGCGGATCGTCTACATCCGCACACTGGTCACCGGTAAGAACGCGAGCGCGAGCCGCGCCATCGACACCGAATCCAACACCGGCCAGTACCTGTAAGCCGTTCGGTACCACCTGCGCGGCGGGAACTCGAACACGGTTCCCGCCGCGCAGGCGGCTGTGTGTCAGCGGTCCGGTGTGACGAGGTAGTCCTCCAGGAGCGCCCGGGTGTCCGGCACGAACGGCCACTGCGGGTCGCGCAGATGCGTCACCAGTTCGTGGGGCGTCCACCACCAGCCCGCCGCGATCTCGCTGGCCTGGTGGACGATGGGTCCGTCCCAGTGGGTCTCGTAGGCGTACAGGTGGCACCGCAGCCGCATTCCCTGCCAGTGCCCGTCCCACGCCACCGCCGCGATGGGGGTGAGGCCCACTCCGGTGACGCCCAGTTCCTCCGCCAACTCCCGGGCTGCGGCCTCCTCCGGGGTTTCCCCGGGATCGACGACCCCACCCGCCAGGCAGTCGTGATGTCCGGCGAACACCGTCTTCGTGTCCGAGCGTCGGTGCACGTAGAGGCGCTTCCCGTCCCCGGATCGGACGAGGACGCCGGCGCTCGCGTGCCACAACCCCTCGGCGTAGACGCGGGAACGCGCGGCGGACCCCACCGGTCGTCCCGCACTGTCGAACACCGCCACCACTTCGTCCGTGCCGGGTGGGGTGTTCGGTGCGGAATCCATGTGTCGATCCTGCCAGCCCCCCGGTGGACCTCGGTACTGTCGAGGTCGGGTGCTCGTTCCCGTGCCGAAGGGGTGAGAGGTCATGGCGTTGCCGCGTTCGATCGCCCGGTTCAACCGGGTCGTCACCAATCAGGTGAGCCGGCACGTCGCGACGATCCTGCCCGGTTTCGCCATGGTCGAGCACCGGGGCCGCAGGTCGGGCAAGACGTATCGCACACCCGTCAACGTGTTCGTCGTGGACGGCCGCTACCGGTTCGCGCTGACTTACGGTGCGCAGAGCGACTGGGTGCGAAACGTGGTGGCGGCGGGCGGATGCACCATCGTGACGCGCCGCCGGACGGTGCACCTGACGGGCCCGAGGATCGTCACCGACAGCACCCACTCCTGGGCTCCCGCCGGGGTCCGCACGGTGCTCCGGGCGATCTCGGCGGACGAGTACCTGGAGTGCTCGCCGGACTAGCCGCCGGGAGCGGACGGCTCGCGTAGCAGGAGTGTGCCACCGGGTGGCGTGGGTGATCGCATAGGCTCGGCAGCATGCAGCGGATCATCGGTGTCGAAGTCGAGTACGGAATCTCCTCACCCAGCGAGCCTTCGGCCAATCCGATCTTGACGTCCACCCAGGCGGTGCTGGCCTATGCGGCGGCAGCGGGAGTGCCGCGCGCCAAGCGCACCCGATGGGACTACGAGGTGGAATCCCCGCTCCGGGATGCCCGCGGGTTCGACCTGGGCCGGCTGAGCGGCCCGGCGCCGGTGATCGACGCCGACGAGGTCGGCGCGGCCAACATGATCCTCACCAACGGCGCCCGGCTCTACGTCGATCACGCGCACCCCGAGTACTCGGCCCCGGAGGTCACCGACCCCCTGGACGCCGTCATCTGGGACAAGGCCGGCGAACGGGTGATGGAGGCGGCCGCCCGGCACGCGTCGAGCGTCCCCGGCGCCCCGCGACTGCAGCTGTACAAGAACAACGTGGACGGCAAGGGGGCGTCGTACGGCACCCACGAGAACTACCTGATGTCCCGGGCCACGCCGTTCTCCGCGGTGATCAACGGGTTGACGCCGTTCTTCGCGTCCCGTCAGGTGATCTGCGGGTCGGGCCGGGTGGGCATCGGCCAGTCCGGTGACGAGGCCGGTTTCCAGCTGTCGCAGCGGGCCGACTACATCGAGGTGGAGGTCGGGCTCGAGACGACACTCAAGCGCGGCATCATCAACACCCGCGACGAACCCCACGCGGACGCGGACAAGTACCGGCGTCTGCACGTCATCATCGGCGACGCGAACCTCGCCGAGATGTCGACGTACCTGAAGGTCGGGACGACGGCTCTGGTCCTCGATCTCATCGAGGCCGGCGTCGACCTCACCGACCTGCAGCTAGCCCGCCCGGTGACCGCCGTGCACCACATCAGCCACGACCCGACGCTGCGCGCCACGGTCGCGCTGGCCGACGGCCGGGAACTGACCGGGCTTGCCTTGCAGCGGATCTACCTGGACCGAGTCGACAAGTTCATGTCCGCCGAGGGCAACGACGACCCTCGCGTCGCCGATCTGATGGAGAAGTGGGCGATGGTGCTCGACCTCCTCGAGCGGGATCCGATGGAGTGCGCTCACCTGCTGGACTGGCCGGCCAAGCTGCGTCTGCTCGAGGGTTTCCGGAACCGGGAGGGCCTCAACTGGTCCGCACCGCGACTGCATCTCGTCGACCTGCAGTACTCGGACGTGCGCCTGGACAAGGGGCTCTACAACCGGCTCGTCGCCCGCGGGTCGATGGAACGCCTCGTCTCGGAGCAGGCCGTGCTCGACGCCGTCGACACCCCGCCCACCGATACCCGCGCCTACTTCCGGGGTGAGTGCCTGCGCAAGTTCGGCGCCGACATCGCGGCCGCGAGCTGGGATTCGGTGATCTTCGATCTCGGTGGCGACTCCCTGGTCCGTATCCCCACCCTCGAGCCGTTGCGGGGCAGCAAGGCGCACGTGGGGGAGTTGCTGGAGTCGGTGGAGACCGCGAAAGAACTCGTCGACGAGCTCACGAACTGACCCGTCGACCGGTCGCGGACGGATCTGCCCCGAACTCGCCGTCGCGTCGGCACACGTGCGGCGGCGCCGCTCGGTAGGGTGAAGGTCCGAGCGGATGATGTAGTCAGACTGCTTGGCAGGACAGGACGCTCGGAAGAAGAGCTCCCTTCACACAAGGAGGTCGGCTGCGATGGCACAAGAGCAGACCAAACGTACTGGTGGCGGCGACGAGGACGACACCCCCGGCGGTGACGGTGCCGCGGGTCAGGAACGTCGCGAAAAGCTGGCCGAGGACACCGACGACCTGCTCGACGAGATCGACGACGTGCTCGAGGAGAACGCCGAAGACTTCGTCCGGGCCTATGTCCAGAAGGGCGGCCAGTGACGGCGGATCGACCGGCATTGCGGACAGGCGACGGTGACACGAAGCTCAGTTTCGGTTCGAATCTGAGCTCGTTCACCGAGTATCTGCGTGGTCACGCACCAGAATTGCTGCCGGAGAATCGGATCGGCCATCGTTCGCACTCGACACGGGGTGGTGACGGGATGGACAGCGGTGATCTCGCGCCGCACGGAACGACGATCGTGGCGCTCACCTACAAGGGTGGCGTCCTGCTCGCCGGCGACCGGCGCGCGACCCAGGGCAACCTGATCGCCAGCCGGGACGTCGAGAAGGTGTACGTCACCGACGAATATTCGGCGGCCGGTATCGCCGGCACCGCGGGGATCGCCATCGAACTGGTCCGCCTGTTCGCCGTCGAACTCGAGCACTACGAGAAGATCGAGGGCGTTCAGCTGACCTTCGACGGCAAGGCCAACCGCCTGGCGTCGATGGTCCGGGGCAACCTCGGGGCGGCGATGCAGGGTCTCGCAGTGGTCCCGCTGCTCGTCGGCTACGACCTCGACGCGGACGACGAGGCCCGGGCGGGCCGCATCGTCTCGTACGACGTCGTCGGCGGCCGGTACGAGGAACGCGCCGGATACCACGCGGTCGGTTCGGGATCGTTGTTCGCGAAGTCGGCACTGAAGAAGATCTACTCGCCGGACAGCGACGAGGAGACCGCCCTGCGGGCGGCCATAGAATCGCTGTACGACGCGGCCGACGACGACTCGGCCACCGGCGGGCCCGACCTGACCCGCGGCATCTACCCGACCGCGGTCACGATCACCCAGGCCGGTGCCGTGCACGTGTCCGAGGAGACGACGTCCGAGTTGGCTCGGCGCATCGTCGCCGAGCGCACCGAAGAAGGGGGGTCTGGGCGATGACCATGCCGTATTACGCGTCCGCCGAGCAGATCATGCGGGACCGCTCGGAACTGGCGCGCAAGGGAATTGCCCGCGGACGCAGCGTCGTGGTGCTCACGTTCCGCGACGGCGTGCTGTTCGTCGCGGAGAATCCCTCCACCGCGCTGCACAAGGTCAGCGAACTGTACGACCGACTCGGCTTCGCAGCGGTCGGCAAGTACAACGAGTTCGAGAACCTGCGGCGCGCCGGGATCGTCCACGCCGACATGCGCGGCTACTCCTACGACCGCCGAGACGTGACGGGCAGGTCGCTGGCCAACGCGTACGCGCAGACCCTCGGCACGATTTTCACCGAGCAGCCCAAGCCGTACGAGGTGGAGATCTGCGTCGCGGAGGTCGGACGCGTGGGCAGCCCGAAGGCGCCCCAGCTGTACCGCATCACCTACGACGGATCCATCGTCGACGAACAGCATTTCGTCGTGATGGGTGGCACTACCGAGCCGATCGCGACCGCCATGCGCGAGTCGTACCGTGCCGACCTCGATCTCGAGGCGGCGGTCGGCATCGCGGTCAACGCCCTGCGTCAGGGCGGTGCCGGGGAAGGCGAGAAGCGGAACGTCGACATGGCCAGTCTCGAGGTGGCCGTGCTCGACCAGTCCCGGCCGCGCCGCGCGTTCCGGCGAATAACCGGATCCGCGCTCGAACAGCTGATCCCCGCAGCGCCTGCGGCCGCCTCGGAGCCCGCTCCGGAGTCGAAGCCGGACACCGAGACGAAGCCGGCCGACGCTCAGGACTGAGGCCGGTACACCGCGATCGCTTCGGGCACCGTCCGGAAGTCGAACCTCAGGGCGTCGGCGACCACTTCACCGTCGGTGGCCAGTGCAACCGGCGAGCCGTCCACGCGGACGGTGAGCCGGGGCACGAGGGATCGCACGTACACCCGGCTGCTTCCGAGCGTCCCGGTGGCGGCAGCGAACAGCAGCCGCGGCCGGGACGCTCGCCGGTCGGCCCGCACGTACCGGACGTCGAGCAGTCCGCCGGTGATGGCGGGACGCGACATCGGAACCTGATCGCCGGGGGAATACCGACCGTTCCCCACGAACAGCATCCAGACTTTCACGGGCCTGCCGTCGATGGTGACGGCGAGCGGTGTTGCGGCGGAGAGAATCCGGATCATCGCCACACATGCCGCAGGCCACTTTCCGTACCGCGGCTGCCACTTCTCCCGCAGTCGCACCGCGTCGGGATAGCCGCCGAGACTGGCGGTGTTGAGGAACGGCGCCGGCTCCTCGACATCGGTGTGGACGACGGCCTGATCGACGAGAACCGCATGCCCGGTCTCGACGGCGTTCACCGTATCCGAGATGTCGGCGGCGCCGGCATCCCGCGCGAAGTGATTGAGCGTGCCGCCCGGGAACACCGCCAGCGGCAACGCGTGACGCACTGCAGCGGACGCGACGGCCACCACGGTCCCGTCTCCACCGCACACTCCGAGGGCGCGCGGCTTCCTGTCGGTCACCCAGGCGTCGAGTTGTTCGGCGAAATCGCGGGCGGTGTCGAGTGCACGCACGTCGGCCTTGGGGAGAGCGGTTGTGATCTCCTCACTCGGATCGACACTGTCGGGCCCGGACTCCGGGTTGACCACCACGAGCAGATCTTCACCGCCCCGAAGTGCCGGTGCGTCGACGGCGGGGCCCAGCTCTGCCGGTTCCTCCGTGCGCACCGCCCACCAGCGGCGGGTGCCCGACGCGACGGCCCCGCCGAGTAGCAGTCCGGCGGCAACGTCGGTCGGCCAGTGCACGCCGTTGTGCACACGGGAGTAGGCGACCGCGGCGGCAAGGGGGGCCACGACGGCAGCGGTCGCGGGCGATTCCAGGGCGACACCCGTGGTGAACGCCGCCGCCGACGCGGCATGTCCCGACGGGAACGACGAGGACCGGGGGATCGCCACCCCGCGCATTACGTTCGTCCATACGCGGGCGGGCGGGCGCCGCCGGGGGAACAGCGGTTTGAGGATGCCGTTGGCCAGACCGCTCGCCATCATGAGGGACAGCAGTCCGCGCACACCACCGCGGCGGGCGCGCCCGCCGACCAGTCCCAGGACCGCCGCCACGAACCACCACAGGAGCCCCTTGTCGGCCGCGCGGCTGAGGAAGCGCATGGCCCGGTCGAGCTCGGAGGGGCTCAGATCGGCGCTGCGGTCGAAGACGATCTCGTCGGCCCGGTGGATTCGGCGTAGGTGTCGGTTCACCATCTCAGGGTATGCGCGGGGTGTCGCCGGAGGGTTTTTCCGCTCCGCCGGGTGATCGGCGTTGTACTGTCGAGGTGTGCAGCGACGAATCATGGGAATTGAGACAGAGTTCGGTGTGACCTGCACCTTCCATGGTCACAGGCGACTGAGCCCGGACGAGGTTGCGCGCTACCTGTTCCGGCGGGTGGTGTCGTGGGGCCGGAGCTCCAACGTGTTTCTCCGGAACGGTGCCCGCCTGTATCTGGACGTCGGCTCGCACCCCGAATACGCGACAGCCGAGTGCGACAACCTCATCCAGTTGGTCAACCACGACCGGGCGGGGGAGCGCGTTCTCGAGGAGCTGTTGATCGACGCCGAACAGCGGCTCGCCGAGGAAGGCATCGGCGGCGACATCTACCTGTTCAAGAACAACACGGACTCGGCAGGCAATTCGTACGGCTGTCACGAGAACTTCCTCGTTGCCCGGGCCGGCGAATTCTCCCGGATCTCGGACGTGCTGCTCCCGTTCCTGGTGACGCGGCAGCTGATCTGTGGCGCGGGCAAGGTCCTGCAGACGCCGAAAGCGGCCACGTTCTGCCTGTCGCAGCGCGCCGAGCACATCTGGGAGGGCGTGTCCTCGGCGACCACGCGGTCGCGGCCCATCATCAACACCCGTGACGAGCCGCACGCCGACGCGGAGAAGTACCGCCGCCTGCACGTGATCGTCGGCGACTCGAACATGTCCGAGTCCACCACCATGCTGAAGGTGGGCACGGCGGCGCTCGTGCTCGAGATGATCGAGGCCGGGGTGTCGTTCCGCGACTTCGCGCTCGACAACCCGATCCGCGCCATCCGCGAGGTCAGCCACGACGTCACCGGACGCCGCCCGGTGCGGCTCGCCGGCGGCCGGCAGGCCAGCGCCCTCGACATTCAGCGGGAGTACCACGCGCGTGCGGTGGAACACCTGCAGAACCGGGATCCCGATCCGCAGGTCACTCAGGTCGTCGACCTGTGGGGTCGCATGCTCGACGCCGTCGAGACACAGGACTTCGCGAAGGTCGACATGGAGATCGACTGGGTGATCAAGCGCAAGCTGTTCCAGCGCTATCAGGACCGGCACGGCTTCGAGCTGGCCGACCCGAAGATCGCGCAGCTCGATCTGGCGTACCACGACATCAAACGCGGTCGCGGCGTGTTCGACGTGCTGCAGCGCAAGGGTCTGGTGAAGCGGATCACCGAGGACGAGACGATCGAGGCGGCGGTGGACACTCCGCCGCAGACCACTCGGGCGAAGCTGCGCGGCGAGTTCATCACGGCGGCGCAGGAGGCCGGACGCGACTTCACGGTCGACTGGGTGCACCTCAAGCTCAACGACCAGGCCCAGCGGACCGTGCTGTGCAAGGACCCGTTCCGGTCGGTCGACGAGCGGGTGGAGCGGCTGATTGCCTCGATGTAGCGGCGCTGTGAGAGTCCGTAACGGGCTCACCCACTAGGCTTCCGGGCGTGCCGACTTCCAAGATCGAGCGGTTGATGAACCTGGTGATCTGTTTGTTGTCCACCAGACAGTTCCTCACCGCCGAGAAGATTCGCGAGAGCGTTGCCGGGTACGCCGACTCCGCGAGCGACGAGGCGTTCAGCCGCATGTTCGAACGCGACAAGAACGAGCTCCGGGATCTCGGTGTTCCGCTCGAGACCGGGCAGGCGTCGCGCTTCTCGACGGTCGAGGGCTACCGCATCAACCGCAACGCGTACGAGCTTCCCGACATCGACCTCAGTCAGGAGGAGTCCGCGGCGGTCGCGGTGGCGGTCCAGCTGTGGGAGTCCCCGGAGTTGACGTCCGCGGCTCAGGGGGCACTGCTCAAGCTGCGTGCGGCGGGTGTGCAGGTGGATCCGGATTCGGCGGCCACCCCGATCACCGCGGTGCCCGCCCGCACCCGAGGGTCCGAACCGGCGCTCGGCAAGTTGCTGGCGGCGGTCGATGCCGGCCGCGCCGTGCATTTCCCGCACCGCGGCGCCCTGAACGAGCCGTACACCCAGCGCACCGTCGAGCCCTGGGGAGTCGTCACCGCGCACGGCCGGTGGTACCTCGTCGGTCACGACGTCGACCGGGGGGCCGTCCGGACGTTCCGGCTGTCGCGGATCGGCGACGACGTGACGGAGTTCGGACCGTCCGGGGTCGTCCACAAACCGGCGGGCGTCGACCTCCGGGAGATCGTCGACCGGGTCACCGGTTCGGGTGAGGTCACGGGGACCGCCACCGTGTGGGTGGCGGAGGGCCGTGCCCAGGAACTGCGCCGACTGGCGACCACGGCGGAGGAGAAGCGGGTGAACGAGCGCAGCGGCACCGTGCTCGGGATTCCGGTCCGCTCCCGGGACTGGATCGCGCGGCTGGTCGCGGGCCACGGGGCGGACGCCCTGGTCCTCGATCCACCCGAACTGCGTCACGATGTGCTGACCAAGCTGAAGGACGCCGCACGGGGAGGGGGGACGTCGTGAGCAACAGGCTGTCGTCGAGACTGTCCCGGCTCCTCAACCTGGTGCCGTACTTCATCGCGAACCCCGGGATGAGTGCGGCCGAGGCCGCCGCCGAACTGGGCGTCACCACCACACAGCTGATGTCGGACCTCAACCAGTTGTGGGTGTGCGGCCTACCCGGCTACGGTCCCGGCGACCTCATCGACCTCTCGTTCTCCGAGGAGAGCATCGAGGTGACCTTCTCGGCGGGCATCGACCGCCCGCTGCGGTTGACGTCCACCGAGGCGACAGCCCTGCTGATTGCCCTGCGTTCGCTGGTGGAGATGCCGGGCATGGTCGATCCGTCCGCGGCGCACAGTGCGATCGCGAAGATCGAGGACGCCGCGGGCACCGCGGCGGCCCGCGCGGCGGTGACGCCGACGTCGGAGCGGGAGGCGGTGGAGGACGTGGCGGAAGATCCCATCGCCGCCACGGTGCGGTCCGCGCTTCATCATCGGCGTGCCCTCCACCTGACGTACTACTCGGCGTCCCGGGACCGCGTCACCGAGCGCACCGTGGATCCGGTGCGGGTCGTGCTGGTCGACAATCAGAGTTACCTGCAGGCGTGGTGCCGGCAGGCCGAGGGGGTCCGGCTGTTCCGGCTCGACCGGATCGACGCCGCCACCGAGTTGGACGAGCCGTCCACACCGCCGGCGCAGGCTCTCGTGCGGGATTCCAACCTGGAATTGTTCAGCGGCGACGCGTCCCTTCCCCAGGCCCGGTTGCACGTCGGTGCCGACTGCGTCTGGGTGCTCGACTACTACCCGATGGATGTCCGGACGGTCGCTCCCGACGGCTCGGTCGAGGCGAGCATGAGTTACGGGGCGCTCGAGTGGATGGCCCGGCTCGTGCTCGGGTTCGGTTCCGGAATCACCGTGCTCGAACCTGCGGAACTGGTCGACGAGGTGCGCCGCCGGGCCGTGGAGGCGCTGTCCGCCTACGACGCCGTCGAGGCATGAGCTGCGACGGGCGTCCGCTGCGGATCAGCGTCTTCGGCGCGGGCAGCATCGGTTGCTATGTCGGGGGCCGGCTCGCGGCGGCCGGCGCCGAGGTGACCCTGATCGGCCGGGAGCGTGTCGGGGCGGAGATCCGTGACGGGTTGCGGCTGACGGACCTGCACGGAGCGGACATCCGGGTCGGTGCCGCCGACATCGTCTTCGCGACCGGTCCCGAGTCGGCGGCCACGGCCGATCTCGTCGTGGTCTCGGTGAAGTCGGCGGGGACACCGGAGGCAGGTGCCGCACTGGCGTCGGCGATCGGTTCCGACACGGTGGTGGTCAGTGCGCAGAACGGGTTGGGCAATGCGGACACCCTGCGCGCGGCACTGCCGGAGCAGGTCGTTCTCGCGGCGATGGTGCCGTTCAACGTGGTGCACCGCGGCGACGGGCATTTCCACCAGGGCTCCGAGGGTGATCTCGAGATCGAGCAGCATCCGGCGGTGCGCGCATTCGCGCCGGTCTTCGACGACGCCGGGCTGCCGCTGCACGCACGTGCGGACTTCCGCTCGGTGCAGTGGGCGAAGCTGCTGCTCAACCTGAACAACGCGGTGAACGCCCTCTCGGGCCTGCCGCTCCGCGAGGAGTTGTCGCAGCGGTCGTTTCGGCGCGCGGTCGCCCTGGCACAGCGGGAGGCGCTGACTCTCCTGACCGCCCGCGGCATCGCTGTCGCCAAGCTCACACCGCTGCCGCCGCAGTGGATTCCCCGGTTGCTGACCGTCCCGGACGGGGTGTTCCGGGTGGCGGGCAGCCGGATGCTGGCCATCGACCCGCACGCACGATCCTCGATGTGGGACGACCTCGAAGCGGGCCGGCGCACCGAAGTGGACTGGATCAGCGGGGAGATCGTGCGCCTGGCCGCGGCGTCGGGCACGGCCGCGCCGGTGAACGCGAGGCTGGTCGAATTGATCCGCGAGGCCGAGGCGGGCGGGAACCGGCACTGGTCCGGGGACGCCCTGCTCGACGATCTGCGCTCACGGCGGGGACCCAGGAAACCGACAGGTAAACGGCAGCGCAACTAGCCGGTTTCGACCGGACCGGTGCCGTGTATGTCCGGTAGCATCGTGGTCACCTGATCTTTTGGAGGTTTCATCATGGGAGCCATGAGCCCCTGGCACTGGGCCATCGTCGCGCTGGTCGTCATCATCCTGTTCGGTTCCAAGAAGCTGCCCGACGCGGCTCGTGGACTCGGCCGTTCGCTCCGCATCTTCAAGAGCGAGGTCAAGGAGATGCAGAATGACAACAGCACGCCGGCGCCCACCGCGCAGCAGAGCGCGCCCGCCGAGCTGCCCGTGGCGGACACCACCACCGCACCGGTCACCCCTCCGGCGCCGGTGCAGCCGCAGCGCACCGAGCCCAAGTCGGCATAGCCCGAGCCGCCTGACGACCGGGGTGACTCGTCACCCCGGTTGTCTGCTGACCAAGACTAGGGCGAACAACAGTGCGAATTCCGTTCGATCCGCGCCACAGCAAGCGGAGGACCAATCCCGACGGCACCATGTCGTTGGTCGATCACCTCTACGAGCTGCGCACGCGGTTGCTCCTGTCGGTGCTGGCCATTGTGGTCACCACCGCGGTGGGCTTCTTCTGGTACTCCCACCAGATTCTCGGGATCGAGAGTCTCGGTGAACTCCTGCGCGGGCCGTACTGTTCGCTGCCGGCGTCGAGTCGCGCCGACCTGAGCAACGACGGGTCGTGCCGGCTCCTCGCGACCGGACCGTTCGAGCAGTTCATGCTCCGCTTCAAGGTCGCGCTGACGGCAGGCATCGTCCTCGCCTGCCCCATCTGGCTGTACCAGCTGTGGGCGTTCATCACGCCCGGCCTCTACTCGAAGGAGCGCCGCTACGCGATCGGCTTCGTGGTGTCCGGCGCCGCGCTGTTCCTCGCCGGCGCCGTCCTCGCCTATGTGGTCGTCGCGAAGGCCTTGCACTTCCTGCTGACGATCGGCGACAACGTCCAGATCACCGCACTCGGCGGCGCGGAATACTTCGGGTTCATCATCAACCTGCTGATCATCTTCGGTGTCAGTTTCGAGATCCCGCTGCTCATCGTCGCGCTGAACTTCGTCGGCATCCTGCCCTACGCGAAGCTCAAGGCGTGGCGCCGCGGCCTGATCTTCGCTCTGTTCGTGTTCGCCGCGATCGCCACCCCCGGGCAGGACCCGTTCTCGATGCTCGCGCTCGCGTTCGCGTTGACCCTGCTGTTCGAGGTCGCCGTGCAGATCGCCCGCATCAACGACCGCCGCAAGGCTCGTCGGACGGAGCAGGAGTGGGGTGCCCTCGACGACGACGAGGCGTCGACGATCGCCGCGCCGTCGGACCTGAACGAGGCGTTCGACGTCGCCGCCACACCGGTCCCCGAGCCGGCGGGCCGGTTCCGGCGGTCACGCAAGTCCGGGAGGTCCGGCGCTGCGAACAAGAACGACGAGGCGAGCACGACCGGTAGCAACACACCGGGTCAGGACTTCTCCGACACCCTGTGACAATCTGACGGGGTGGCAGTGACAACAGGTGACACGACCGGCGGCACCGAACTCGATGTGTTCTCGGCGCAGCTCGGCTTCGTGCTCGACCCCTTCCAGATCAACGCCTGCCGTGCTCTCGAGGGCGGTCACGGCGTCCTCGTCTGCGCCCCGACCGGCGCGGGAAAGACCGTGGTCGGCGAATTCGCCGTGCACCTGGCGCTCGCCGCCGGCCGGAAGTGCTTCTACACGACACCCATCAAGGCGCTGAGCAATCAGAAGTACGCGGAGCTGGTGCGGCGGTACGGCAAGGACACGGTCGGGCTGTTGACCGGCGATTCGAGCATCAACTCGGACGCCCCCGTGGTCGTCATGACCACCGAGGTGCTGCGGAACATGCTGTACGCCGACTCGCCGGCGCTGCGCGGGTTGTCCCACGTCGTCATGGACGAGGTGCACTTCCTGGCGGACCGGTTCCGTGGGGCCGTGTGGGAAGAGGTGATCCTGCACCTTTCCGAGGACGTCCGCCTCGTGAGCCTGTCGGCGACCGTCAGCAACGCCGAGGAGTTCGGCGCGTGGATGGAAACGGTGCGCGGCGACACCACCGTGGTGGTCGACGAGAACCGCCCGATCCCGCTGTGGCAGCACATCATGGTCGGGAAGCGGCTGTTCGACCTCTTCGACACGAGGGCGCGCAGCGGGGACGCGCTCAAGGATCTGGTGGTCGACCAGGATCTGGTCCGGCACGTCAAACAGCGACAGGCGCTCGAGCGGGCCGACTCGTGGGAGACCCGGGGTAGGGGACGCCGCGGCGGCGGGTTCTCCAGCGACTTCCGGCCGCTGCCCCGACCGGAAGTGATCTCCCGCCTCGACGACGAGGGACTCCTCCCGGCGATCACGTTCATCTTCAGCCGCGCCGGGTGCGACGCCGCGCTGGCGCAGTGCCTGCGGTCCCGCCTCGATCTGACGACGCCGGAGCAGGTCGCCGAGATCCGGACCATCATCGACGCCCACACCGCCGAACTGCCGAAGGCCGATCTGGAGGTCCTCGGGTACTGGGAATGGCGCAAGGCGCTCGAGCGGGGGCTCGCCGCGCACCACGCGGGGATGCTGCCCGCGTTCCGGCAGACGGTCGAGGAGTTGTTCGTCAAGGGGCTGGTCCGGGCCGTGTTCGCCACCGAGACGCTGGCGCTGGGCATCAACATGCCCGCCCGCACGGTCGTCCTCGAACGCCTCGTCAAGTACAACGGCGAGGCCCACGCCGAACTCACCCCCGGGGAGTACACGCAGCTCACCGGCCGGGCGGGACGTCGCGGCATCGACATCGAGGGTCACGCGGTGGTCCTGTGGCAGCCCGGGGTGGAACCCGTGGACGTCGCCGGGCTGGCCTCCACGCGCACCTTTCCGCTCCGCAGCTCGTTCCGTCCCGGCTACAACATGACCATCAACCTGGTCGATCGCATGGGCGCGGCGGAATCACGGGCCCTGCTCGAGCGGTCGTTCGCCCAGTTCCAGGCCGACCGGTCCGTGGTCGGCCTGACGCGCGGCATCGAACGCAACGAGGTCGCGCTCACCACGCTCCGCGAACGGCTGGGCGGCGAGGACGGCGAGTACTTCGAGTACGCGCGCCTGCGGGAGGAACTGAGCAGCCGGGAACGGTCACTCGAACGGGCAGGCCGAACCGAACGGCGGGACGCCGCCGTCGCCTCGCTCGTCGCACTGCGGCGCGGCGACGTGATCGCGATCCCCGTGGGACGGCACTCCGGTCTGGCCGTGGTGCTGGAACCGGACCGGGACCCGACGGATCCGAAGCCGTTGATCCTCACCGAGGCGAAATGGGCGGGCCGGGTGTCGGCCGGTGACTTCCCCGAGCCTGCACGGTCTTTGGGGTCGATGCGGTTGCCGCGGCGCTTCGATCACCACACCGCCCGCGTGCGACGCGATCTGGCATCGGCATTGCGCAGCACCGGAATCGTTGCGCCGGGTCGCCGGAAGCGTAAGAAGTCGGGTGCCGGCGTCGACGACGCCGAGATCGCGCGGCTGCGGCGCGCCATCCGGCAGCACCCGTGCCACAGTTGGCCCGACCGCGAGCAGCTGAGCCGGATCGGTGAACGCTACAACCGGCTGGCCCGCGAGACCGAGACGATGCGGCAGAAAGTGGCTGCCACGACGAACTCGTTGGCGCGCACGTTCGATCGCATCCTGTCGCTGCTCGCCGAGCGCGACTACATCTCGCCGGGCGAACACCCCGACGCCACCGAGCACGGCACGCGGTTGAGTCGAATCTATTGCGAGAGCGACCTCTTGGTGGCCGAGTGCCTCCGGCAGGGTGTGTGGAAGGGGCTCGGGCCCGCGGAGCTCGCCGCCGTCGTGTCCGCCGTGATCTTCGAATCGCGCCGTGAAGGGGACACCGTCGAAGGCGGCGGTCCGGGAGCATTGCGGCACGCCCTCGACGAGACGGTGCGGGTGTGGCGGGAGCTGCGGGCGGACGAGATCCGGCACAAACTGCCGCCCACCCGTGAGCCGGACCTCGGCTTCGCTGCCGCGATCTTCCACTGGGCGAGCGACAATTCGCTCGTCGAGGCGCTGATCGCGGCAGGAGATCAGGGGCGTGCACTGTCTGCCGGCGACTTCGTTCGGTGGTGCAGGCAGGTGATCGACCTGCTCGAACAGGTCCGGTCGACGTCCCCCGATCCGGAGGTCGGCAAGGCCGCAGGTCGTGCGGTCGCGGCGATCCGCCGCGGTGTCGTCGCCGTGGATGCTGCGTGACCCGACGCCGTGTGGTTGGATTCGCACGCCGTCCGAGGGCCCGAATCCGATGGTGGGGCGTTACGGTAGGTACAAAACTTGACACGTGAGCGGGAGGCGACGATGAGCGGCCCTTACGGACCGAACGACCCGAACGGGCAATGGGCCCAGGGACAGCAACCGGGCCAGGGTAACCCTGACCAGACCGGCGGCCAGTACGGGGCGCCGCAGTACGGTCAGCAGCCGCCCGCCCAGCCGTGGGGACAGCCGGGACCGGGTCAGCCTCAGCAGCCCGGGCAGCCGCAGTGGGGCCAGCACCCGCAGCAGCCCGGACAACCGCAGTGGGGTCAGCAGCCGCAACCCGGTCAGCTCGGACAGCCGGGTCCGGGACAGTGGGGTCAGCAGCCCGGGCAGCCGCAGTGGGGGCAGCAACCGGGTCAGCCGCAGCAGTGGGGCCCGACCCCCGGCCAGCAGCAGTGGGGGCAGCCGCCGTCGTCGGGGAAGTCGAAGCTGCCGTTGATCATCGGTGGTGTGGTGGCTCTGCTGGTGATCGTGGGTATCGCCCTGGTGCTCGCGTTCACGGTCTTCGGCACGGACACACTCGATCAGAAGGCGGCCGAGGACGGTGTCGAGCGCATCGTCACCGATTCGTACGGCGCCGAGAACGTGTCCGGTGTCACGTGCCCCGCGGATCAGGAAGTGAAGAAGGGCAACAGCTTCACGTGCAGTCTTACCGTCGACGGTGAGAAGAAGCAGGTCACTCTCACCTTCACCGACGACAAGGGCACGTACGAGGTGAGCCGCCCCAGTTAGACACGTCCTCGGCCCACCCGTCCGTCACGGAACCCGTGCGGCGGCCACCTTATTCATCGCCGCAGTGAGGCGGCCGACGGAATTCTCGATTCCGAGTTCCTCCGCCAGCCTGCCGAGCCGGTCCGCATCGACCGGTTCGGCGGGCAGCGTGTCTTCACGGGACAGTTCGACATCCGCGTTCCGCACCACCCGCACCACCGGCAGTGCCGCGTCGAGATAATCGGCTGCGGCGGCGAATTTCGCGCGCGCACCCTTCGCCATGTCGGATTCGGGATCGACTGCGGCGGCCCGCAGGGCGGCGAGCGATCCGTATTGCATGATCAGGCTCGACGCGGTCTTCTCGCCGATTCCCTTCACCCCCGGCAGCCCGTCGGACGAGTCGCCGCGCAGCAGGGCGAGTTCGGCGTAGGCCTCACCGGCCCGGTCGGCGGGCACCCCGTATTTGGCTGCGACCTCTTCCGGCCCGAGCAGTTCGGCCTTGGCAAGGCCGCGCACCACGTACAGCACCCGCACCGGCACGGGGTCGTCCGTGACGACCTGCAGGAGGTCGCGGTCGCCGGTGACGACGATGGTGGTATCGCGAGTCTCGGTGGCGGCCAGGGTGCCGAGAACGTCGTCGGCCTCGAGCCCTTCCGCACCGGCGGTCGCGATTCCGCTGGCGGCCAGGACATCCAGGATCATCGGGACCTGCGGCGACAGGGTGTCGGGCACCTCTTCCTCCGCCCCGCCGGTGTCCTCGGCGACCCGGTGCGCCTTGTAGGTGGGCACGGCCTCGACGCGGAACGCGGGCCGCCAGTCGAGGTCGAGGCACACTGCGAGCCGGGTCGGTTGGTGCTTGGTGATCAGTGCGGCCACCATGTCGGTGAACCCGCGCACCGCGTTGACGGATCGACCGTCGGGTGAGGTGATCGAGTCGGGTAGCGCGTAGTACGCGCGAAACCACAGGCTGGCACCGTCGAGGAGAAGCAGAGGCCCTGTCATGACCCTCATCCTGCCAAACCGGTTTAGCCTGAAGCCATGAGTTCCCTCGGCGCATCGACTTCACGCTTCCCGACCACCATCTATGCCGACCGGATCGCTCGCGCAGGCGCACTGGCCCGCGACGCCGGACTTGACGGCCTCCTCATCACCCCGGGACCCGACCTGCGGTATCTGCTGGGTTCGCGCGCGGAGTCGTTCGAACGGCTCACCTGCCTGGTGATTCCCGCGAACGGCGACACCGCGTCCGTGGTCGTGCCGCGGCTCGAACTGGCGTCGCTCACCGAGTCGGCGGCGTCCGAGCTCGGGTTGACGATCCGTGACTGGGTCGACGGGGTCGACCCGTACGCGTTGGTGTCGGGACTGCTGCCGTCGCCTGCCCGGACCGCCGTCACCGATGCGATGCCTGCGCTGCACCTGATTCCGCTGTCGGAGGCGCTCGGTGCGCTGCCGGTCCTGGCCACCGGGGTGCTGCGGGAGTTGCGGATGGTCAAGGACCAAGCGGAGATCGACGCGTTGCGCCGGGCCGGTCAGGCCATCGACCGGGTCCACGCACGGATGGGGGAGTTCCTGAAGGTCGGCCGCACCGAGGCCGAGGTGGCGGCGGACATCACCGCCGCGATCCTGGCGGAGGGGCACACCGAGGCGGCGTTCGTCATCGTCGGCTCGGGACCGCACGGAGCCGACCCGCACCACGAGGTGTCCGAGCGGGTCGTCGAATCGGGTGACGTCGTGGTCATCGACATCGGCGGGCCCGTCGAACCCGGCTACAACTCCGACTCCACCCGCACGTACAGCATGGGTGAGCCCGATCCGGGTGTGGCAGCCAAGTTCGCGGTACTGGAGGAGGCGCAGGCGGCGGCCGTCGACCTGGTGCGTCCCGGCGTCACCGCGGAGGCGGTCGACGCGGCCGCCCGCGACCTGCTGGCCGCGCAGGGGCTGGCCGAGGTGTTCGTGCACCGGACCGGGCACGGAATCGGGTTGTCGGTGCACGAGGAGCCGTACATCGTGTCGGGTAACGCGATCGAGCTGGCCGAGGGGATGGCGTTCAGCGTGGAGCCCGGCATCTACTTCCGCGGGGAGTGGGGTGCGCGGATCGAGGACATCGTGATCGTGACCGCCGACGGCTGTGAGCCGGTCAACACCCGGCCCCACGGGCTGACGGTGCTCCCCGGCTGAGCACCGGGAGCGTGCGGGGGCGGTGCGGCGCGGGTAGTAACATCTTCCATTTGTTCACGACCGCACTCGCCGCTGCACGTCCGCGGAGAGTCGGGATCACAGATCACGCGAAGGTGTCATGGAAAGCGTCGCCCCGAAGGTAACCGTCGTCGTACCGACCTACAACGAACGCGACAACCTGCCCAAGATCGTCGAGCTTCTCGCGGCGTCGGAAATTCCGAACCTGCATGTGCTGGTCGTCGACGACAACTCGCCGGACGGCACCGGTGAGGTCGCCGACACGCTCGCGCAGAGCGGTCCTATCCCGGTCGGAGTCCTGCACCGGACCGTGAAGGACGGCCTCGGACGGGCCTACGTCGCCGGGATGACCCGGGCGCTGGCCGAGGGCGCGGACATCGTGATCCAGATGGACGCCGACCTGTCGCACCCCACTGAGGCCATCCCGCGGATGGTGCAGACCCTGGCGACGACGGATGCGGCCGTCGTCCTCGGCTCCCGCTACGTGGCCGGTGGCGCGGTCGCCAGCGACTGGCCCTGGCATCGCAAGGCGCTGTCGGCGTGGGCGAACTTCTACGTCAACGCGATCCTGCGGTTGCGCGTCAAGGACGCCACCGCCGGGTTCAAGGCGTGGCACGCGGACACCCTGCGGGCCATCGACGTCGACGGTGTGCAGAGCAACGGGTACGCGTTCCAGGTGGAGATGAACTACCGCACGGTGCAGCGCGGCATGACCATCGCGGAGGTCCCGATCCGGTTCGAGGAGCGCACCGACGGGGTGTCCAAGATGAGCCTCGCCGTGCAGATCGAGTCCGCGCTGGTCCCGTGGAAGTTGCGGTTCAGTGGTGACGCAGCGCAGCCGAGCCGAGTACGCGGCTGACGGCGATCTCCACGACCACGCGGGTCGGGTTCACCCGGGGCTGGCGGTACCTGGCGGCGTAGCGGGCGACGGCGTCGGCGACGGAATCGGGGTCGGTCAGCACCCGGGCCGGGCCCTCGAGGGTCATCCAGCGCGGTCCGTCCACCTGGCTCACCGCGCCGTACCCTCCGCGTTCGGCGTTGATGGCCTTCTGCGAGGAGCCGTTGGTGATGACTCGCGCCAGCCCGTGCTCCTGATCCCAGGTGAAGCCGACGGCGACGACGTGCGGGGTGCCGTTCTTGCGGAGGGTGGTGAGCGTCCCGAGGTGGTATTCGCCGAGGAAGGTGAGCGCCGCGTCGGTCAGGCGGATCGGGGTGGAGGGGGTGCGGTCCATGCCCCGACGGTAATCCAGGACACTGGACGGGTGAGCCTGGGATCGAAGAAGAACAGCGGCAAGCCCGGCGACGACGGGGTGGTACTCCTCCTCGGTGGTCGCAGCGAGATCGGCCTCGAGATCGCCACCCGGCTCGCACCCGGTCGCACGATCGTCCTCGCCGCCCGCCGCAGCACCGAACTCGCCGCCGAACGGCAGGCGCTGCTGGACGCGGGCGCGTCCGTGGTGGACTGCGTGGAGTTCGACGCCGACGACCTCGACAGCCACGAGAAGCTGCTGCGGTCCGTGGTGGACACGCACGGACCGCTGTCGGTGGCGGTGCTGGCGTTCGGCATTCTCGGCGATCAGGCGCGCGCTGAGCGGGACGCGCGGCACGCCGTTGCCGTGGTCCACACCGACTACGTCGCGCAGGTCGGTGTGCTCACCCATCTCGCGACCCTGCTCCGGGAACAGCGGTCGGGACGGATCGTGGTGTTCTCGTCCGTCGCGGGTGTGCGCGTGCGCCGTGCCAACTACGTGTACGGGTCGGCGAAGGCGGGCCTGGACGGGTTCGCCTCCGGTCTCGGCGACGCCCTCCACGGCAGCGGTGTCTCCCTCCTGCTCGTGCGGTCCGGTTTCGTGATCGGCCGGATGACCGAGGGGATGTCGCCGGCGCCGATGTCGAGCACACCGGCGCAGGTCGCGGACGCGGTCGTGCGGGGTCTGCATCGCGGTGCGAGCCGAGTGTGGGTGCCGGGACGGTTGCGCCCGGTGTTCTTCGTCATGAGGTTGCTGCCGCAGGCGGTCTGGCGCCGGATGCCGCGATGACCGACCCGATCGTCGTCGTCGGTATCGGTGCCGACGGGTGGGACGGTCTGGCGCCGTCCGCGCGACGCGCGATCGAGGGCGCCGACGTCGTGATGGGTTCGGGGCGGCAACTCGCCCTGCTTCCCGAGTCGCCGGCGCTGCGGGTGGCGTGGCCGTCGCCGCTCCTCCCCGCGCTGCCGGGCTTGTTCGAACAGCACCACGGTCGGCGGGTGTGTGTCCTGGCCAGCGGAGACCCGATGTTCCACGGTATCGGCGTCACCCTCGTCGACCTGCTCGGTGCGGATCGGGTGCGGGTGATCTCGCACCCCTCGTCGGCCACGCTGGCCTGCGCCCGGCTGGGCTGGGCGGCGCACGAGACGCCCGTGGCCAGTCTCGTGAACCGGCCGGTGGACACGCTCCTGCCTGCACTCGGCGATCACACGCGACTGCTCGTGCTGAGCCGCGACGAACACACCCCCGCCGCCGCGGCCGAACTCCTGACGAAACACGGGTTCGGGCTGTCGCGGCTCACCGTGCTCGGCGAACTGGGCGGACCCGACGAGTCGAGGCTCGACGGCACGGCGTCGGCCTGGTCGCACGAGCCGGGGGCCCGGCTGAACGTGATCGCGATCGACTGCCGGGCCGACTCCAGCACCCTCCGGCTGACCCGGATGCCCGGACTGCCCGACGTCGCGTTCACGGGCGACGGGCAGATGACCAAACACGAGATCCGCGCCCTGACGCTCTGCGCCCTCGCCCCCGCGGCGGGGGAGCTGCTGTGGGACGTGGGAGGCGGGTCCGGCACGGTCGCGATCGAATGGATGCGTACCCACCCCCTCTGCCGGGCAGTGACTTTCGAGCGCAGCGCGGCACGTGCCGACCAGATCGAGTCGAACGCTTCAGCGCTCGGGGTGCCGTCCCTCCCGGTGTTCGGTGACGCACCCGCAGCGTTCGAGGACGTACCGCCGGAACTGTCCACCCCGAACGCGATCTTCGTCGGCGGTGGCGTCACGCAGGACGGTCTGCTCGAGGAGTGCTGGTCCCGGCTCCGAGTCGGCGGCCGGATGGTGGCCAATGCGGTGACAGCGGAATCGGAAGCACTTCTGCTGCAATGGTTCTCGAAATGCGGAGGGCAGCTCCGCAAGTTTCAGGTGTATCGCGGTGAGCCGCTCGGCGGGTTCACCGCGTGGCGGCCGCAACTGCCGGTGGCGCAGTGGTTGGTGACGAAGCAGTCGAAAGGTGATGCGACATGACGGTGTACTTCATCGGGGCAGGTCCCGGCGCGGCCGACCTGGTCACGGTCCGCGCGCAGCGGATCATCGCGGCCAGCCCCGTCTGCCTGTACGCGGGCAGCCTCGTCCCGCAGGAACTGCTGGCGGAATGCCCCGAGGGTGCGCGGGTGATCGACACGGCGCGGCTGAGTCTCGACGAGATCGTCGCCCTGCTGATCGAGGCGGACGCGGCCGGTGAGGACGTCGCCCGGCTGCATTCGGGTGACCCGTCGATCTTCAGTGCCGTCGCCGAACAGGTGCGCCGGCTCGAGGCCGCCGGCGTCGCGTACACCGTGGTGCCCGGGGTTCCCGCGTTCACCGCCGCGGCGGCGTCGCTGGGGCGGGAGTTGACCGTTCCCGGTGTCTCGCAGTCGATCGTGCTGACCCGCGTGTCCACGCTGTCCACCGCGATGCCGGAGGGTGAGGACCTGCGTTCCCTCGGCCGCAGCGGTGCCACGATGGTGGTGCACCTGGGTGCGCACCGGATCGATCAGATCGCCCTGGAACTCACCGAGAACTACGGCCGCGACTGTCCCGCCGCCGTAGTCGCGTTCGCGTCGCGTCCCGACGAGATCGTGCTCCGCGGCACCCTGGCCACGATCGCCGATCAGGTGAAGGCCGCGGGCGTCACGAAGACCGCCGTGGTAATCGTCGGGAAAGTGCTTGCTGCCGAAGGATTTCCGGACAGTTACCTGTATTCCGCCACTCGCGAGCGCACCACCCACTGAGCGTGGCACGGATCCTGATCCTCGGCGGCACCGGGGAGGCCCGAGCGCTCGCCGCCGCACTCACGGACGTTCCGGGGGTCGACACCGTGTCCTCCCTCGCCGGCCGGGTCCGCGAACCGCGCCTGCCCGTCGGCGACGTGCGGATCGGCGGATTCGGGGGAGCGGACGGACTCGACGAGTGGCTGCGCGCGCATCCCATCGACGCGATCGTGGACGCGACGCACCCGTTCGCGGCGCAGATCACGAGCAACGCCGCCGACGCCGCGCACCGTCGCGGGATACCGCACGTCGTGCTGCGGCGCCCGGAATGGTCTGCACGTCCCGGCGAACGCTGGCACCGCGCCGCCGACCTCGTCGACGCGGCCGCACTGCTGCCAGACCTGGGAACGAGAGTCTTTCTCACCATCGGCAGGCAGGGTGTCGGCGCGTTCGCCGGCCTGAACGCACTGTGGTTTCTGATCCGCGCGATCGATCCACCCGACGTGGCGACGCCGCCGCAGTCGACACTGCTCCTCGCCCGCGGGCCGTTCGCGGTGGCCGACGAGATCACGCTGATGCGTGAGCACCGTATCGACATCCTGGTCACCAAGAACAGTGGCGGCGGTCAGACCGACGCGAAACTCGACGCCGCCCGCACACTGGGCGTGCCGGTGCTGATGATTCGCCGTCCACCGTTGCCGTCGGCAACGGCAACGGTGGACGACGTCGCGGGAGCAGTCGAGTGGATCGCCTCCGTCACACGATGAGGACGCGGGTGCGGTGACCCGTCAGCAGGCCGGCGCCGGCGCGTCCTCGGACAGCGGCTTGCCCTCCGGTTCCGTGTAGAACGCGAGCAACACCAGCGGTTCGGTGCCCAGGTTCGAGCCCTCGTGCACGTGATCGCTTCCGTGGTCCTCGGTGATCGCCTGACCGGCTGTCGTTACCGCTTTCGTGCAGTCCTGCAGAGTGCGGGACAGCACACCGGATTCGACGAACGCGTACACCGGACCGTCGTGGAAGTGCCACCCCGTCGTGCCGCCGGGGGCGATCTCGATGCGGCGCAGCGTGAGATCGGTGCCCGCCGAACTGCCCGCGACCGCCGGAACCGTGGTCTCGAACAGCACCTGCGCGGTCACTCCCGACGACGGCGTGGCCTGGGCGGGGGACGCGGACAGTACCGCGGCGACGGCACAGGACAAGACAACCACACTCGATCTGAGGAGCATCGTGACGACCTCTCGGCGCGCTGGCCCGGCACACTGTGTGCAGGCATCCAGGGAGTGCAATTCGGCGTGTCCAGGGTAGGGCTCCGGTGAGAGCTGCCGCGGGGATATCCGCGAACCCGATCCCGCGTCGACTGCCTCCGGGTGCTCTTGTCGTCCCCCTCGGCGACACTGTAGTGGCGTGCAGGTTGTGGCGATGACGTCGCGGCCGTGAGATATTCGGGGCGGACCGACGGGAAGAGTATGACGATCGAGCAGTTGCTGACCACGCACTTTCCGGACGATCCCGTCTTGGACGCGGCGCTCGCCACGGCACTTCTGCGTCGCACCGCGCGAGAGCCGAATGCCCCTGCACTGATCCGCATCTACAGTCCCGCGCGGACGCTGTCGTTCGGACGTCTGGACGCTGTTCGACCGCAGTTTCCGGCCGCCGCCGCGGCGGCGCGGCGACACGGATTCACCCCCGTCGTCCGAGGAGCCGGCGGTCGGGCGGCGGCCTACCACGAGCAGACCCTCGTCGTGGAGATGTTCTCCCGGGACACCGAGGGCATGGTCGGGGCGCGCCCCCGCTTCCAGCGCATCACCCCGCGGCTCGTCGGCGTGCTGAGGAAGCTGGGTCTCGACGCTCGCATCGGACCGGTGCCCGGTGAGTATTGCCCCGGTGATTGGACGGTGAACGGCGCAGGCCGCGTCAAGCTGGCAGGGACCGCGCAGCGAATAGTCGCCGGGGCGTGGCTCTTCGGCTTCGAACTGGTGGTCTCCGATTCCGACCCCCTGCGGGCGGTTCTCACCGATGTCAATGCAGCCCTCGAGTTGGAGTTCGACCCCGGCACCGCGGCGTCCCTGACGGACCTGAACCCGGCCGTCACGCTCGAACCGGTCCGGGCAGCGATCCTCGCCGAAATCGGCGTGGTCCGCGAACGGACCGCCGACCCCGACCTCCTGGAGGAGGCCGCGAACCTGCGCGACGCACATGTGGCGTGAGGCGTTACCGCGCCGTGCGCCAAGGACGGCGAATTCGACTTGCAACGGCAAGTCCCTTCCGGGCCCAGAGCATCGAGTCCTACCCGAAGCAGCAGACAAATGGCCCTTCTGCTCCCGCTGCATGCTGTAACGAATGACGACGGCCCGGCGACGGCATCGGTGACCCCGCGGCACGCCCCAGTCGTGTCCGAGCGAACCGGATGGGTCCCCACGGGAGGTAGATCCGATGCGACGACGTACCTCGAACGTCCTACCTGGACGGGGAACTTCGGCTGCTTCTGTTCTGGTCGGACTGGGTGCTCTCTTCCTGGGTGTCGCACCCGTCGCGACCGCGGCGCCCACGGATACCGTCCTGCCGGTGCCGGTCATCGGAATCACCAATTTGCCTACCGGTTTTCTCAGTCCCGTCTATTCGCAGGTGATGGTGCGCACAGATCCCGAGGCTCCGGGTATGACCGGATTTGTCGAATATTGCGTCTGCACAGTGCATTGGCGCAATCTGACGACTGGGGCCGCCGGCGCCGTGGTCCCGTCGCGGTCCACGGGTCCCGTGCTTACGGGGTCGGGAACGGTGGTCGCCGTCCTGACCGTCAACGGCTGGTCCGACCGTCCAGGTGTCCTCACCGCACTGCCCGGCGCGGGTACCTGGAATGTTCCGTGAGGAAGGGGTCACGCAGACCGACCATCCCGGCCCGGTGATCAAGGATCGCCCACACGGCGTCCTTCGGCACGGGTTTCGTCGTACGCCCCATCGGCGCCATGGTGTTCGGCAGAATGGGGGACCGCGTCGGCCGTAAGAAGACGTTCATGACGACGTTGCTCATCATGGGCGGCGCCACCACGACGCTCGGACTGATGCCCACCTATGACCACATCGGGATTCTGGCGCCGATACTGCTGGTGACGTTGCGGCTGCTGCAGGGTCTCGCGATCGGCGGAGAGTACGGGGGCGCAGTCGTCGGCACCTACTACCAGCGAGTCCTCGACGGCCACCGGATCCTGACGTCGCATTTCCGCACTATTCCGCAGGGCCCGGTGAAATCGTCAGTCCCGGCGTGTTAGATCGGGATCAAGAGGACCGATCAGGGAGGACGAACGTGTGCGGACGGTATGCCAGCACCACCACCCACAAAGAAACTCGCTCCATCTTCGAGGTCGCCGAGGTCGTCGGCGAGGAGCTGAAACCGTCCTACAGCGTCGCACCCACGCAAGAGGACCGGGTCGTCCTCGAACGAGCACCGCGGGATCAGCCGGACGCCGAAGCCAGTCGACAGATCCGGACAGTTCGATGGGGACTGGTACCCAGGAACAGACGCCCGGTGCGTTGCGTTTGAGGGGGTGACATGATGATCGATGAGCGGCGAGAGACGTTGCGGCGGAAGTATTTGAGTCTGGGCACGGGCGAGCTGGCGGCGGCGGTCTTCGCCGCCGTTTCCGTCGTCGCCGTGATGCCCCGAGTGGAGATCAGGCAGGATTCCGCGGCCCTGTGGTCGGCGTTGATCCCACTGCTCGTGCTCCTCGTGCAGGCGGGCATCTAACGGTTGTCGGCACGTAGCTGGGTCGAGCGGGCACCGATGCCGGCCGCCCTCGCCGCCGCCAATCGTGTGTTCCGGATCGTCGATCCGGGCTTGCTTGTGGTCGGGCTCGTCGGAGTGCTCGTGTGGTGGCCCGATCACGTCAGCGTGGCGATAGCAGCCGTAGCCGTATGGGTCTTCGGTGTCCTGGAGTACGTCAACTACTTCGTCGTCCGCCTGTCCTATCCCGCGGGCCGGTGGTTGACCATGGTGGGGCAGTGGCGCAACCCCCGGCTCGTGCAGGACCTGAACTCGGCGACGCGATGATTCCCCTCAGCGAGATGCCCTGGCGGGTGCCCCCGATCAGGAAACAGGCGCGAGGAGCTTGACGAGCTGAGACCGCGCCCGGATCCGCGTCGTGACCGTCTGGACGCTCACGCCTTGGTGTTCGGCGATATCGGCACCCACGTCGGCCGGACGCAGCAGGCCGATCTCGTCGTAGTACCGCAACGTTCGTGGCGACCGGATGCACGGATCCGCTTCGACGTAGGCCCACGACACGGCAGCACCACCCTGTACTGGACATTGGTCGTCGATGAACCGGTCCCGGACGGGGAGACGATCGTCCGCATGCGCAAGCGAGTGAACGAACTCATCAACGCGAACCTGCGATTCACGTTCGGTCAGTAGTCGCCCCCGATCAAGGATCCATCACTGGCCGCTGCCGCCTACGTTAGGCTCGCGTGATGGCCACGCCTATCACAGTCGAGCAGTCGCGGGCGATCCCGATCGCGCGCCGGCAAGCCTTCGATGTGACGCTGCCGATTCCTCTGACCGCGATCTTCTCCCGCCGCTACGCCCTGCTGCCGCCCATCAAGCAGGTCCGCGGACAGGACGGGATCTGGAGCCGGGTCGGACAGTCGCGCACAGTGGTCACCACGGACGGCGGAACGATGCGCGAGCTGCTGACGGACGTCGATGCGCCTCACTCGTTCAGTTACCGGCTCAGCGACATTACCGGCCCGATGCGGCCACTGGTCGACAGCATCGACGGAACCTGGGAGTTCGTCCCGCACGGGACCGGGACGATGATCACCTGGCGATGGACCCTGCACTCGAGGGCCCTTGGGGCACTTGTCATGCCGCTGATCACCTCGATGTGGCGTGGCTACGCACGACAGGCACTGGAGCTGCTGTCCGCGCAACTTCTCATGCCAGAGCCCACCGAGCACACACCGGACTGACGCATTCGTGACGTCGTCACTGGTGGGCAGGTGTGAGCCTGCACCTTCCAGCCGCAGAGGTTCAGTCCGTGGATCGCTGACCGGTCGGCGGTACTCATCCGGCTATCGAATGAGGACCGCACCCGGCGGGTGCGGTCCCGCAGACTAGTTGGACAGCCCGCACATTCGTGGCCTGCGGGCCCTTCTGTCCCTGGCCCACCTCGAACTTCACACGCTGGTTCTCATCGAGCGACGTGAAACCGCTGCCCATGATTTCCGAGTAATGCACGAGGACGTCCGGAGTTCCGTCGTCGGGCGCGATGAAACCGAAGCCCTTTCTCGCTGTTGAACCACTTCACAATGCCCTGCGCCATGCCGATACTCCCTGAAGTCGATCCGGGCATTCATATCGAATTCCCGATCTCGATACCAGTGATCCTGCCACCCAGACGACGGATCGGGGCGACCACACTGATCTGAGGAAGCGGACATCTCGACGCTTACTGCGACTGCCGACTTCGCCGTCCGTCATCGATCAACGAGAGCCGGTCCGTCGAGCGAGCGGCCGCCGACGTGGACAGAAAAGTCGGCAGCCTGGTGTGAAATCCCAGGTCAACCGCTCCAGAATTTCTGTAGTGGTCACTATAGACATTGAGAGGTCGCTGCTGTAATGTTCCTCTCGTCGCAAGGAAAGAGTTCACGAGGTGCGGGAGAGAATGAACTGCCCGCAGAGAAGTACCGCAAGACCAGGATGTGCCGGGTAAGGATTGACGTGAGTGTGTAAGGCCCCGGCACGTCCGGCGGCGGCCGGGCAGCACGAAGGCCCGACAGCCGGAAGAAGTGCAGTGAACAAGGAAGTGAAACCCGCTCCGGCCCCCGGTGCCTCACGGCGCCGGGGGCCCTGTCCGTTGAAAGGTGTCACCCCCATTCAGAAAGATTCGCCCGACCGTGACCCGGCCGGGAAGTTCGACGACGAGGACTACCCGGCCTACAGCATGGGTCACGCCGCCGAGATCCTCGGCGTGACGCAGGCATTCCTGCGCAGCCTGGACGCCGCGAAGCTGCTCACCCCCGGACGCTCAGAGGGCGGCCACCGCCGCTACTCCCGATACCAGCTCCGTCTCGCGGCCCGAGCCCGCGAACTGATCGACCAGGGCACCGCACTCGATTCCGCGTGCCGCATCATCATCCTCGAAGACCAACTCGCCGAGGCCCGACGCATCAACTCTGAACTCCAGCACACCCACCGCTCCAAGTCGGATCAGCCCGGCCCCGCATCCGGCTGAAGCGGCGCGGAAGTCTGCTCGAGGTCGGCCCCGGAGTCGCCACGGTGCACACCGGTATCGCCTACGGACCGGTACGAGTCGGGGTCGAGGTCCTGGAGTCGGCGCCGCACGCTGAGGCATTCCCGGAGTGGGAAGTCATCGAGGAGGCCGACCTCGAGGTGACGACGGAACTCGTCGTCATGACCCTCACCGGTGAGCTCGCTGAGGGACTACGGGTGACACCGCAGCTTTTACCCGCCCGGTATCGGCTTCGCGCGCATGCACGGGGACGGGACGCCAATTGGGATATGGATGTCAGCGAACCGTCAGAGGACTACTGGCTGCAAGTGTGGCCTGGCACCGGCAAAAGCAGCTTCGCCCAACTCGAGAAGAAGGACTTGGTTTGGAGTGACGGCGACGAATCCACGGCGAAGGATTCGATGCCCGATCCGGCTGCTGATGCCACACCGCCGCCCCTTCGGAGTACCAGTTGGAAGCCGCCTATCCGCTCGGCGATCTGACCTCGGGCCTTTGCGAGGACGGACTGTCGCATCGGCCCAGACCACACCATGCGAGGCGGCGGCATGCGGTCCCGCTAAACCATCCGTTTTCGGAACGTATACGCCAGGTACGCCGTTAGCCTGATGCGATGACGCAATGGGGGATCGTCGGAGTCGATCACCACCAGTTCGTGATGGGAGCGCGGCAAGCTGACACCCTCGACGGTCAACTGAACTTGCGTCCGCCGGCCCCGCCACGGCGGTTCTGTCCGATCCCCATCGGAGTCTCGCTGAGAAGTTTGCCGAATGGGGTGGTCGCCCGCCCGCCGAACGATTCCGGCTATTCGACGATCGCGCCATCCGTGAGGCGGCGAAGCGACTCGCTCAACTCGACCGGGACCTCCTCGACCAGCTGATCGAACGTCCGGAATCTCGGCAGGATGCCATTGCTCGGTGGGCAGCGAAAAGTGCATACGAGCGAGCCGGCCTCGCTGATATGGGTTGGGTGGCACCCGCCCTGACCGCACTCGACAAGCATGACCCACTTCCGCCGCCCTTCGACAATGAAGCGCGTGCCCTCGAACGCCTCTCCAGAGACCCGGAGACCCCGCAACAGATCTCCCTCCACGCGGACGGGCATGAGTACGTGCAATGGATCTATGCCGCCTCCTCGATCTTCCGGGCGCTCGAGACGAAGGAACTGGCGATGCTGCAACCCCTCGTGCTCGCCGCTCTCACCTACGGAACCACCCATTACCAGGAACTATTCGACGAGTTACGGCGAACATTCGACCTTTGATCGCACCCCGCTAGCCGAACCTGCACCGGGACGAGATCGGTGAAGTGGACTGGATTGGCCACCGAGACAGACGGTCACGGCGCAGTGCCAGGTCTACTTGGCAATGCTGGCAGTAGTGTCGATGTGCGGTATCTGAGCGAGGTGTCCACAGTTGCATCTCTACTGGCTTCGCGCCCTCGGCGGAAGCCTTTCGATCACGCCGATAGTTGGTGGTCGGCGACCGGCCAGCGATCCCTCGCGGGACAGCACGTCGTCATGAATCTGTCGCATGAGGCGGTCACGATGCGCGTCGGGCGAGTATGAGTGCTCCGCGTTTGGTCAACGGCAGCGGCAGGGGGCCGCGGTCGGCCAGCACATCGGCGAGAAGCCCTGCCCGGTAGTGCGGCACCAGACGTGCCGGAAGGTAGTCCCGCACAGCGTCCCGGTCGGGCAGTGTGATGAGTGACGCGTCCCAGGCCCGGTCTCAGCCGCCCCGAAGGCGGCTGCGACCAGATGTGGAGCGTCCTCTGCATCGAACGGAGTCGGCTCCGGTTGTCAGAACGGCGCCAACTCCGGGGAATCCACCCTGGAGATCGTGCCTGCAATGAACAGCCCGTCCGGGCGCAACACACGGTAGGCCTCGTGCAGGCCCAGCGCGGGCCGGTCAAGGTGGTCCAAGACGTTGACCGCGACGACGGCGTCGGGGTCGCGGAACTTTTCGTTTGTCTCGAAGAACCCCGCACCGCTCCCATGTCGGTGCGGATCTTCGAATAGTGGGCGCGCCGGGCGTCTTGTTGTCAGGTCGGAGGGGTCGTCGGGGCAGTTTCCACTCGTGGGCGTGGACGAGAGGAACCGAGCCGGTCTCCCGCAGACGCGCGATGGCGGTGATCATTTCGTCGTCGCGGAGGGAGTGGTCGTTGCTGATCCCGGCCCGCTCGAGCATCGGCGCGGCGACCTGCCAGGTGTCGAGGTACAGCCGCCACAGTCGGTCGAGGGCGAAGCAAGCGAGGTGCTCGCGGAACGCGGGCTTGTCGGTGACCAGCTTTCCGGTCGGTTCTATCCAGCCGCGGCGCATGATCTCGCCCGCGGAGAAGTGCACTGCCCGGCTCGACGCCGCGGACAGGTAGTCATACAGCTCGCGTTGCCCGGCACGGTCGGCGACCCACATCCCCGGCGGCAGAAGGCCGCCCGTCCATCCGTACTGCTTCTTCAGCCTTCTCGGCACGGCTCTGGTTTCCTCGCTCCCGGCTACGGCCCAGTCAAGGAAAGGTTTGGGGTACGACAGCCGTGCCATCTCCGTGTCCCCGATGTAGTTGCGCTGGGCGAGCAGCGCTCGGAGGGAGTCGAAGTTGCTCATCGACGCGAACAACTCCTGGGACCGGTCCAGGTCGAGCGAGGCGAAGAACCGGAGATGCATCACGTCGTCGAGGGCGGCGCGCACAAACGCCACGGCCAGATGACCCAAGTCGTGGCGGCTGAGCAGGAGGGCAGCCCGGATGCTGTCCTGCTGGCGGCGAAGGGAACTGTTGACGGCCAGCAGCCGGTAGTCCTGCGCGACGTCGGACCATGCCGGGTCGGTGACGGTCAGCACGTGTTCGGCGCAGTCCGCGAAGCGTTCGACCGCCTCAATCCGCACGGCGAGGGGCGTCCACCGATGAATCGGTCCCGTCTCGTCATTTTCGGGCATGGCGCTCATCCCGTCCGACGCTCCGTTGCCTGCCCCATGGTGGTCGCCCATTGCCGGGCTTCGAGCGGGCATTCCGGCTCGAATCCCTGCGCGGTACAGAGCAGCTCAGGCGGGACGCACATTCTGGGCCTGCCGCCCCTTCTGTCCCCGGCCGACCTCGAACTCGACCCGCTGATTCTCCTGCAGCGATTTGTACCCGCTGCACTGAATCTCGGAGAACTGGACGAAGAGGTCCGCGCCGCCGTCATCCGGGCTGATGAACCCGAAGCCCTTCTCGCCGTTGAACCACTTCACCGTGCCCTGCGCCATGGTCGCTCACTCCCTGTCCCGGCGAGCCGGACCTTCCGCCGAGGACCGACCTCGAACATCCTGACCACCCCATTACCCCGGACGGCCGAAAACCGAACGTGACTGGAGGCGGTGTCCTCGATACGAACGATCTCAGAAGACAGCGCCCCGTGAGTAGGGGCGAAGGTCCTGCATCCTGCAACTTCGCCGCGGCACGCAAGCACGGGTGGTACCCCGACGACCACGTTGAGCACGGCCGAGCATCTGCGAGCTACGACGCCTGCACCGAACAGGAGGTTCACTGATCCGCACGTTGTCGGAAGGAGAAGCAACCGTGTCAGTGGCAGGCGGGCCGCAGGCGGGCACCGCATGCCCCACCCCCAACCCACATGAGGCCCGGAAATCGGGCTATTTACGGCGCGAGTCGGAGCTGCACCGACCCGAACAGTTGGTTCGCTGTACCGGCGGCGCGCACCCTGCGCGCCGGTGCCCTGGTGGCCGCCCACCGAGCGGTGAAAGGATTGGCATATGGCCAGCTCACAGCCAACGCCCACGAAAGAAAAGGAGATGGTTGGGATGGCGGTCCATCCCCGGCCCGTATCGGCAGCGGCGGCCGCTGCGGCCGCGTTGCGTGACATCGAGGTGTTGATCGGAAAGGAGTCGGAGAGCGCGACATCGGTGCTGCCGACCGAGGAAGGCTGGACGGTCGAAGTGGAGGTGATCGACCACCGGCACATCCCCCCGACGGCGGACATGCTCGCATTCTACGAAGTGGTGCTGGACCTGGACGGCGAAATGCTGTCCTACCGCAGGACCCGCCGATACCGGCGCGGCTCCGCCCTCGTTTTGTCAGACGACGAACCCTCCGTCGACGGAGACGGACAGACCCCATCCGTGGACGGAAGCGACGGAAGCGGCTGACAGATACACACTCCGAGGTCTCTACGGTTCCTCTGGTCCGTCGAGCACGCCGGCTCTCGCCCCGCAGCAATCGAACACCACTGATAGTGCGCAGGGCGGTGCATACTTCGGTGCGCTGCGGCGCTGCACGCGAGAACTCGCCCCGCCCGCCAGGCGGACCGCATACTTCTGCCATGCAGCAACTCGTCGCCGACAACGAATTCGTCATCAGTGCCGTGATGGTCGTGGTCATCGTGGCGCTCGCCGCCGCCGCGGTCTGGGCTGCGTTCCACTGGCCACAACAGTGAGTCAGCGGGCGGTGTGAAACTCCGAAATCCGGGTGCCGCTCACCGCGGACGTGTACTCGTCCAACCAGCGACGCCTGCCGCTTTTGCGCCTGGTGAAGGTGGGTACGTAGCGGTGATTATCCAGCATCCGGCTTGGGATCGATTGGGAAACCGCAGATTACTACGACGACGTCGACGACGAGGACGCCGACTGGGACGAGTCATCCACGCCAGTGTTGTGCGACAAGAAGAGCGGGATCCTGACCTCCATCGGCAAGATCGAACAGTGGCGAGCCCACGGGGAGGTATATGTGGCGAACAAGCCCAGGATCCTGCCCGGCACCCACGCACCGATTCCGGCCGGCTACATCGCCCTCGATCTCGAACACGAGGAAGAGAAGACCACCGCGGCGGTGTGGACGTTCTGCGCTCGCGCGGTCGGAGTAGCCAATCCGCGCCAGCTCACCATCTTCGCCGACGAGACCCATCAGGCCGATCTGCTCGCCCAGTTGGCCGACTTCTTGGCGGCCTATCCTGATCTTCCCGTCATCTCGTGGAGTCAGTCTGACATCCGAGTTCTCCGAAAGGCGGTCACGGAAATTAGCGTCGAGAACCAGCTGATCGGAAACCTCACCGAGACGCGCCACCACACGGACCTGCTCGAATGGACCAAGGGTGCGATGATCCTGCCGACGAAGAGTCTGGATCTCAAGACCGTCGCTGCGTACTTCGGGATCGCGAACGACGTCCCGTCCATGAACGGCTCGGTAGGGTCCGCGCGAATGAGGGCGCACCGGAGCACGACGAATCCGTCCGTGAAAGAGGAAATTCGCGCTGAGTTGATCCGGTACGTCCGGAGCGACGTCACCCTCCTCGTTGGCGTGGCGGACCACCTGCGGTCGATCCACGACGGAATCACGCCTCCGACCGGTAGGCACGAGCCGCTCCACGCCGATGACGTCATTTACATTTAGAAGTCTGGCCAGCGAGCGGCCGCGCGGGCCCCCAATAGCGTGCTCGATCGTGAGTCGCGCGCCAGCCTTGCGTCGTGTCGGACGGTGCCAATTTTTCACGATCGGACCGAAGATCGTCGAAGCCTTCGATCGGTGCTTGTCTCACCACCGCGCGCCCCGCAGCGCAGTCAGGATCCGAACCAGACGTCGGCTGCCCACCGGTACGACCGCAGGACCACAGGGGTGGGGAAGTCGTCGAGTATCGACCGCCGGCACCTCGCCGGGCAGGGCTGGCAGGTGCTCGATGCGGACACGATCAAGGACTACCTGCTCCGCGATGCCATCGAACAGGGCGTCTACACCGACCTGCTGAGCATCGACCTTGCGGACGGGCACCGGCTGATGCCCCGCGAACTCGCCACCCTGGTGCACGCCGAGTCGACGAAACTCCTCGACATCGTCACCGAGATCTGTCTGTCCCGCGGGGAGAACCTGGTCCTCGAGGGCACGTTCAGCTGGCCGGGCCTCGGCCCGCGGCTACTGACCGACCTCGCGTACGCCGAGTACGAGAAGTTCACGATCCTCGATGTCGAAGCACCCCAGCACATCACCCGTGCCCGGGCGTTGACCAGGTGGTGGCGGGGCCGGCAGGAAGCGTTGCGGGGCGGTGACGGGTTCGGTGGCCGGTTCACCCCGGGGTTCGTCATCGACGCCCTCTACACCGGCGACTCCGAGGAGACGGTGTGCGCCCGCAACGCCCGGGCCGCGTTCGATCACCCACTGGCCGCGGAGCTTCCGATCGTCGAACTGGTCGTCGAGCATGCCGACGGCGGTGACGAGACGTGGGTGAAGGAGAACGGGTGTCGTGGTCTACCCGCAGGTTCCGGCCGACCGACCCGACCCCTGACCGTCCCGGTCTCAGGCGCAGTCGCGGCAGATCGGCTGCTGCTTGTCGGCAAGTCGGCTGCGGTGATGGACCAGGAACAACTTATGCAGGTGACTTCGTCGGATTGTTCGGAGATGACGCGGACGGTGAGTTGTTCGCCGGACAGGTCGGCGCCGGGGTAGTTCGAACGAGTCTGCGGTGTCGGTGTCTTCGACGTCCAACGGTGGGAGACTGGGTGTCTTTCCTGCTGGCGGAGAGCTGTTCGAGGGAGGTGTCCGCTGTGTCGTCGGATTCGGTGACTCGCCGGTGCGTCGTAGTCGGTGACCCTGCCTGTGCGTTCGTGCCACCGGGGATGTTGACGCGGAACCACTCGAGAGCGTAGTTTGCGGCCGGACCCGCTTCGGTGCGCCGCCGGGTGGTGTGCGTGTCCCGCTTCTGCAGTTCGGTCGCGCCGGGTTGGCAGTCGATGCGGTGCCACAGGAACATTCGGGTGACTGGGGTGGGGAGGAATTCGGGTTCAGCGCGTATCCGACCGCCGATCCCGGGCAGGGGCACGATCCGGCCGATCTGCCAGATCGCGGTGGCGGTGGCGTTGGATTGCGTGGTCGACTTCGGTGATCTCGTCGAGGTGTCGATGAACCTGGGCGGCCGTGATCGTGTCGGGGTCGTCGGTGATCATGACGGCCTCATCGGCGATGGTCGAGCCGCGGGAAGTGCGGCGGATCCGACGACCGCCCGCCGGCTGGTGACGAGGACGTCTGCGTGCAGATTCGCCGGTGGCAGCCCCCCGCACCCCGACCTGAACGCAGTGGGTGAGGGCGGCGGGGAGGTGGCGTGCGCGCGGAGGACGGCGCGGACGGCGTTGACGGCCGGGACATCCCCGGCGCCGAGCGGCAGCAGATCGGGGGCGTCGGCGTCGAGGTAGGCGATCGCCGCGTACCGCGGCGCTGTGGGGACACCGATGACGCTGACTGCGAGAGACCACACTCCACATGCGGTGGCACGGTCATGACAATGTTCTCCCGGCTGCTGGGGATGTGGCCGGCGCGCGCCTGCATCATAGGGTTCGGTACCGCTGCGACCCGAGTCCGGGAGACGCTGCACCGCCGGAATTCCCGGCACAGTCGTCGGTCGGTAGATGGTGGGCTAACGCGCACGCCCGCTCGCCGCCCTGAACACAGAAGTCGCCAAAGCCGCCGCACTAAATCCCCAGCCGCCGAGACAATTCGGAAATGCGTTGGAGACTAACTCCTGCCATGGCGAGCCACGCTCGCCCTGCAAAAAGCTCGGTGAATGTGAGTTTTAGCTCCACGAGGGTCGTGTTGGTCTGCCCACATGGACAATGGCTTTAGACAATTGAAATGTGAGTTCGGGTGAGCTTCCTCATCACCGAGACGGACCTGCCGTTACTGTGTGCGGTCGACGATTGCCGATATAGAAGGAGAGCACGATGGCGGTATCACCGAGGAATTCCGAAGGTTCGGCGAAGAGGACGACCAAGGAGATCCGTGAGTGGGCGATCGGAGAGGGCCGTGAAGTGTCGCCCCGCGGTCGGATTTCGGCTGAGATCGAGCAAGCTTTCCATCACGCTCAGGCAAAAACGGCGCCAGCAAGGAAGGTAGCCGCGAAATCGTCGGCCGCGAAGAAGACGGCCGCGAAGAAGACGGCTGCGAAGAAGGCAGTCGCCAAGAAGGCACCGGCGGCGCAGAAGGTGGCTGCGAAGAAGACGGTCGCGGAGAAGGCAGTCGCGAAGAAGGCACCGGCGGCGAAGAAGGTGGCTGCGGAGAAGAAGGTGGCTGCGGCGAAGACGACGACCAAAGAGATTCGCGAGTGGGCGATCGGGGAGGGCCGTGAAGTGTCGCCCCGCGGTCGGATTTCGGCTGAGATCGAGCGAGCGTTCCATGACGCTCAGGCAAAGGAGATTCAGGCCGAGGCGGTGCCGGTGAAGAAGACGGCTGCGAAGAAGGCAGTCGCGAAGAAGACGGTCGCGGAGGCAGTCGCCAAGAAGGCGCCGGCGGCGAAGAAGGCTCCGGCGAAGACAACAGCGCCGAAGACGACGGCCGCGGAAAAGATAGCCGCCGCAAAGGCGTCGGCGAAGAGCGCGGCGGCGGTCAACAAAGGTCCGGCGAAGACGACGACCAAAGAGATTCGCGAGTGGGCGATCGGGGAGGGCCGTGA